>CAIYZD010000129.1 GCA_903930585.1 uncultured Geobacteraceae bacterium
AGGCTGAAGTGGCCGTATGGGAAAAAGACCGGAATAATTGCACCAAGAAAATAAACTGGCAGTTCACAACATCGGACGCTCGGATCAAATTGACGCGTCTTTATCCGAAACTATAACTGTTACATGGTACTAGATATTGAAATGCCAAATAAAACCGGACTTGAAGTGCTTGCCGAATTAGACGCTTCCAGCAGACTCTTCTCAGTTATATTGTTCACTACGTTATCAAGCCTTGATGCCATAGTAAACGGATTGGAACGCGGAGCAGATGATTACATAGTCAAGCCATTTCAAGAAACCGAACTTCTGGCTCGTGTGGCCGCTGCAATTAGGATAGCCCACAATAAACGACTTCTATTTGAAGCACGAATTACTGCAGAACGTGATGCAGAAAATTTGCGCAAAATGCAAAGTGAATTGTCGTATCAAAAAATGATTGAACGACAGGTCAGGGAAATATCTGAAGCGCAGAGTGCAACCATATTTGCCATGGCAAAATTGGCTGAATTCAGGGATGAGGATACAGGTGGACATTTGGAACGAGTCCGAGAATATTGTAGGCTGATTTCCGAAGACCTTCGTAGCAATTCATCATATGCTGACCATATAACACCAGAATTCATTGACTGTATCCAGCATGCAGCTCCTCTCCATGATATCGGAAAAGTGGCCATTCCTGATAGTATTCTACAAAAACAGGGTAAACTAACTTCTGAAGAATTTGATAAGATGAAGTCTCATACCATCATTGGTGCTGACAACTTGCAGCTTGTCTACAACAACTATCCTGGCAACTTGTTTGTGGGGATGGGAATAGAAATAGCTCTCTATCATCATGAACAATGGGATGGCACCGGCTATCCAGATGGCCTCGTTGGCAAGAACATACCGTTATCCGCCCGAATTATGGCTCTAGCGGATATTTATGATGCGTTACGATCAGACAGGTGTTACCGGAAAGGTTTAACTCACGATCAAGCCAGAAATATTATACTTGAAGGTGATGGTAAGCACTTCGATCCTGAACTGGTGAAGGCATTTCTACGAATTGAGGATGTATTTGTCCGAATTACCAGTCCGAATGTTTGAATTTATTAAATGACACCTACGGTCACAATGGCGGTGACATGGTTCTGAAACAACTCGCTGTCAAGCTGATGGGCGCTTTTTTGATTTATCCTTCACAAGCCGACATTGTGGCTTTTTCCATGCGCCTTTTTTTTGTTTAAACATGAGAGTGTTATGACCACACCAGTCACCGCCATATCCACAAAATACAGCATCCCGCTCCTCATAACCCTGATCGTCGCCGGTCTAGCCGGCAACTATTTCAAATATCCGATCTTCCTCGATATCGACTTCCTCTTCGGCAGCATCTTTGCCATGCTGGCTCTGCAGTTCTTCGGGCTTGGCCGGGGCATTCTGGCGGCCGTCATCATTGCCGGTTACACCTACTTTGCATGGAATCACCCTTACGCCATCATCATAATGACCGCTGAAATCGCAGCTGTCGGCTGGTTGATGACGCGTCGCAAGACGGCGCTGGTACTGGCCGATACCCTTTACTGGTTATTTATCGGCATGCCACTGGTCTACATGTTCTATCACCTTGTCATGCATGTTCCCCCCAGCAGTACTTACATTGTAATGACAAAGCAGGCCATGAACGGTATCGCTAATGCCCTGGTCGCCAGGTTGGCCTTTACTGTAGTAATGTTACGCAGTCGCTCGCGACTCATTTCCCAGCGCGAGATCATTTCAAATCTGTTTGTGCTATTTATTATGATTCAGTCACTGGTGATGCTTGCTACCACCAGCCGGACCGATTTTGCCGAAACGGATCGAAATATTCGCAACAATCTTAAGCATACCAGTCAACTGCTGGATCATTATGTTGCAACCTGGCTGAATAATAGAAAAACAACCATTGTAAACCTTGCCGAGATGGCAGCCACCCGATCTCCGCAACAGATGCAGCCTTATCTTGAATTGACAAAGAAGTCGAGTGCCAGTTTTTTACGGGTCGGTCTGCTGAATAGTGAAGCAACCATCACCGCCTATTACCCACTGATTGACGAACTGGGTCAGAATAATATCGGCAAAAACTTCGCTGATCGCCCATTCATCCCAAAGCTTAAGCAAACCCTCAAACCGATGCTCTCAGAAGTTGTCATGGGCAGGGTTGGTACTCCCAAGCCAATTGCTACGATGCTTGCTCCGGTAGTCATACTGGGAGAATACGGCGGCTACATCACAGGCATTCTGAACATGGAGCAAATACGGGAGCAACTCGACAAGAGTCTTGCAGAAAACGCCACACTCTACACACTGCTGGATAAAAACGGCAATATCATCATGACCAACCGCACCGATCAAAAGGTGATGACGCCCATGGGTCGTGGTAAAGGGTCGCTTAATCGTCTTGATAAAGATGTCAGTCAATGGATACCGACACTGCCACCCAATACACCCATAGCAGAACGCTGGAAAAAATCATTTTATGTTGCTGAAACTTCCATAGGCGACTTGGCCGAATGGAAGTTGATACTTGAGCAGCCGGTTGCTCCTTTTCAGAAAAGACTTTATGACAGCTACACGGGCAAGTTGATGCTGCTGTTCCTGATTCTGCTCAGTGTGATGGCATTTGCGGAACTAATGAGCCGTCAGGCCATGCTCACTCTTGAAAAGCTCCGCCTGATCACAATTGCTCTTCCAGATAAACTGGCATCAGGCAGCAATAAAATCGACTGGCCGGAAAGTGGCACTACAGAGATTAACCAGCTAATCAGCAATTTCAAGGTAATGTCGGATTCGTTGTTAGAGCGGGATCTGAAAATAGCATTGCAGGTTGAGCAAATGAGACTTGCTCAGGAGATGGCAAAGATCGGCTATTGGAGTTTTGATATAAAATCAGGCATACCAATCTGGTCGAGTATGATGTTTGAAATTTATGGACGTGACCCGGCACAGAACACTCCAAATTACCCGGAGCATCAGGACTTAATCCATCCAGATGACTGGTCGTTATTTGACAGTGCTGTCCAGGATTGTATCGCAGGTACTCCATTTCACCTCGTCATTCGTGTCATATTCCCGGGTAAAAGTGTCCATTACCTTGAAACCCAGGGTTACCCTCAATATGCCGATGATGGGAGCATCACTACTCTAATTGGCACAACACAAGATGTCACTCAATTCAAGCTGACAGAGGAAGCTTTACTTCGATCAAAAGATGATCTGGAACAGTTGGTGGTGGAACGGACGGCGGAGTTAAATAAGAATGAAAGACTCTATCGAATGCTTGCTGATAATGCATCCGACATCATCTGGACGATGAATATCGAGGGGGAATTTACCTATTTCAGTCCTTCTGTAGAAAAAGTACGCGGTTATACTCCCGTTGAAGCCATGCAATTATCGCTGCCAGAAACGCTTACACCCAATTCGCTGGCATTAGCTGTAGAAGCCCTTATAAATGCACGTGCAAACATACAAGACGGATTACCGTTCATGTTTTTCAACGAACTTGAAGAGTACCGTAAAGATGGTTCTACCGTCTTTACTGAGGTGAACGCCTCCACAATGTACAATGCAGAAGGAGAGTTCGAGGGGTTCCTTGGTGTTTCTCGCGACATTACCGAGCGCAAACAGGCAGAAGAAGCTTTGCGCCGACTTGCTAACGAACAGTCAATTATCCTTGATAATGCCGGGGTAGGAATTGCTTTTGTAAAAAATCGCCATTTCAAGTGGACAAACACAGCTCTATGTCAGATGTTCGGCCATAACTCGGAAGAAATAACAGATGCCTGTACCAGCCTTATCTACCCATCTCAGGAAGATTATGAGCATACAGGCCAGGAAGCGTATTCCGAGTTGGCGATGGGAAGAACATTTACCAAGGAACTTCTGCTCCGACGTAGTGACGGTTCGCAGTTTCATGCGCTCTATAATGGCAAGGCGGTCAACCCATCTGATCCGTTTGCCGGGAGCATCTGGATAATTTCCGACGAAACGGAACGATATGAGTTGCAAGCAAAGCTGGTTGATGCCTGCGATACCGCCGAATCCGCCAATCGCGCCAAGAGCCAGTTCCTTGCCAACATGAGTCATGAAATCCGCACCCCCATGAACGGCCTACTCGGCATGACACAGCTTCTGGAGATGACCGAACTGACGCAGGAACAGCGCGAGTATGTGGCGACACTTAAACATTCCGGCAAAAACCTGCTATCCCTGATCAGCGATATCCTTGATCTTTCAAAAATCGAGGCAGGAAAGATCCTTATAGAAGCGACTGAATTCAGTCTGCATCAATCGATCAACGATGTTGTCCTGATGCAAAAAACGGTCGCATATGAAAAGCACATTGCCTTGGAGCTGAATCTATCCAAGGACATCCCACCACTTCTTTTGGGAGACCAGCTGCGGATCAAGCAGATCCTGCTAAATCTGCTGGGGAACGCTGTCAAGTTTACGGCGCAGGGGCATGTTGCGCTATCAACTAAAATCCTGGAGCAGAACGATAACTTCGTACTTATACAGATAGCGGTTCGTGACAGCGGAATAGGTATCTCACCTGAGTCTCTCGACATCATATTCAAACCATTTACCCAGGAAGATGGCTCGATAAGCCGAAAATATGGCGGAACCGGCCTCGGTTTAACCATCAGCCTTCGTCTTGCAGAACTTATGGGCGGCACAATAAGTGTAGAAAGCACACCCGGCGCCGGTAGCTGTTTCACCGTCACGCTTCCATTTACCGTCAGCAAGGAAACCGCTTCCATTCACCCCGCTCCGATAATAACAGCAGTCGACTGGGATGGCCCTCCTTTACGAATACTGTTTGCAGAAGACGATCAGGTCAATATTAAATTCGGGGAAACACTGCTCAATAAATTGGGGTTTGATGTCGTTGTTGTCAATAACGGCAGGGAGTGCCTTACCGCTCTGGAGCAAGGCACATTCGATCTGGTCTTGATGGACATACAGATGCCGGTTATGAATGGTGAAAAAGCGTTGCGAGAAATTCGCTCTAAAGAGCTGGGAACAACGAACCACCAGCCGGTCATCGCCCTGACTGCATACTCGATGCGCGGCGATATGGAGCGGTTTCTGAGTGAAGGATTTGACGGCTACATATCGAAGCCACTTATCACTAGGGAGCTTGTTACTGAGATGAAACGGGTTATTGGTTTATCCGGTGAAACGACGGAGGAAAACCATGGATAAGCCTTTCAGAATATTGGCAGTGAATGATGAATACGCCACACTCTTCACCAGTTAAACGGGACAGCATGCTTCCAAGATCTCACTGGCAAGTCGTTATCGGAGAGTGATTCATGCCGGGGGCCGGAGTAAACAATGCACCCTGCCCTCGGTTTCTCACACTCCCTTACTAAACGCCCCGCCGCTGGAGCAATTCTCAGGCTTACTTTTTGCTCTAATACTACCCACACCTCATACTAAAACATACAAAACACAGGGCGACAGGAAAAACTTTATGTTGGCTGGTTTCGACGGATACGCGCCCAAGCCGTTTGATGCCAGTGGTCTGCTGAATCAGTTAAAAGAGGTGTTAAGTGAAGATTAATAAGGAGAAGTCATTGAAAAAACACTCTGGTGAAAAAGTTTATGAGATAGAGACAAAAGGCCCTAATGAGGTGTCTGTCCAAGCGGGAGCGCTACAGAGTGCAATTTTCAACAGTGCCAACTTTTCCAGTATCGCCACCGATGCAAAAGGGGTCATACAAATTTTCAACGTCGGTGCCGAGCGGATGCTGGGCTACACGGCCGCCGAGGTGATGGACAAAATCACCCCCGCTGATATCTCCGATCCGGAGGAAGTGATTGCACGAGCCGAAGAGCTGAGTATCGAACTCGGAACTCCGATTAACCCTTTCAATCTTTCAGTCTGCAACGGCATTGACCGCATCAGTCTGGAAGGATTGATTTTATGAATTCGAGTTTCATCTTTTATGGCCTCATATTTATAGCAACCACCTGTATTCACGACTTCTTTACGCATTTTATTCTGCATTTATTCTGCATTTATTCTTTTTTATTCTGCAATTTTCCAGATAGGAGTTTTACGTGAGCCGACGTTTATTGTCTTTCCCGATCGTCGCATGTTAGTAATCAAGTTACTTATTTTATTATGTTTTTGATCATCGTCCAAAGCCTCGCTCAATTTACCCCACAGTAGGCGATCAATCTCACTGCGGGTTGCAGTACCGAATCTAACAAGATAATCACGTATTAGCTTATTGTAATAATCATCATCCTGAGCACGGGTACGAATATAGTCGGCCTTGCTTGCCGTTGCAGCTGCAACTGAAGCAGATACATGATAGTTTGGTTTTCTCCCTTCAATCAGGTTTGCCCGGCGCAATTGTTTTGCCATGCCATCATCCAGGGGGAGTTTTTTCTGGACTCGATCAAGGGCAAATATCTCTTGCAGCGACAACTCGGTTTTTTGAATCAACATTCGGCTATAGGCAAGGTCAACGATTTTTCCATGTATGGTCATTTTTACAACATTTGTTTCGGTCAAATCATAGTCAGGCAACGGGAAATAACGGCGTGCTTGCCCTATATGCATTGTGTAAATACCGTAACCCATTGTATCAATCATATTCAGCTCAGCCATTGCCTGAGTCAAAAATGGATTACGATATCGCCTGGGAGTTTTGTGGCCAGAGATGTAGTCTGTGGGATGTCCTTCGTAAAAAGAACCTTCGTTTTCGAATATCAATCTATCGGCAAGCTCAGTCACGATGATCCTGCCATTACGTGTGTAATCCTGATGTGCAATGCAGTTATGCAAAGCTTCAAGCACTATTTTTTGGTCATATTTTGCTACTTCAACAGGAAGCAATTGATCTTCCGGCAGGATGCGTAACTGAATATTGCGGATTTTTTGATAAAGCCTGCTTGTGTTGAGCAAAAATGGGGGGCCATAGTGTTCATTCCCTTGTTCTGGTCCAACAAGCTTCCAAGTCATTTGGGCTGGGTGGGGGGTTAGCATGTGTGCAGATTCAGCCTTGCCGAGGAGCAGCATCGTTGCCCGCGTAATCTGGCCATCTTTAGTCAGTTTTGCACGGTTAAGAAATGTACTTTCTGGCCATGACATTACTTCGTCTATTACAAGGCTGTTAGCGTACTTTTTTGTAAAAAACTCCCGAGCCTTTGTCAATGCTTGCGGGTCAAGATGATCTAAAGTTGCACCAGCAATCACCTGCCCGGACCAGTCAGCAATACCAACCTGATTACGAATTTCATCAAGCTTGTCCAAACCAAGGTTAGTAAGGCTTTCTCCGGCACGGGCATAGTAATGGCCTTTCCAGGCTATAGGCATTCCCAATGGAGCTGCAGGGATTTCAAATAAAACAACCCTCTTATCATCCGTTGTAAGTTCATGAATTTCACGAAACGTGATGCTCGGCTCAGCTTCGGCGGCAATCTGCATTTTAAGACTTTGCAAACGTTCTGGTTCCTGCCGATAGTCGCTACTAACAACAGTTCTGGTTTTGTTGTGCACCCCAAAGACAAGCCAAGCTCTTTCCATATTTCGCAGATTAGCTTCATTGGCAAGAGCAGAAAAGTATTTGCCAATATCAGAGGTCGAATATGAATCACCCACATTTTTGAACTCAATAACTTCATTTTCCCAACAAGAAATCAGGTGGGAAAGAAGCTCTCGCAGTACTTGCTGTTCCATAACCCGCTCCTTATATCGATTTTACTTCAGTACCTGGGGACAGAAGTTTTAAAATCTGGTTGATGGTAATCCTAACACTGTCGCTGCCAAAGGCATTATGGAGAGTGATTCAATTCGGGGGCTGGAGAACGACATGTTTTTCAGCTTACCTTTACAATTAAACATTTGGCATCAGTAAAGACAAGTGGATTTTACGATGCCTTGTCAAATTGGGGTTGTTCGCTCAGCTGCGACCTTTCCCGGCCACAACTGAGCGAACGGAAAACATAAGCCTTTTTACCGGCATCTGAATGCCAACTTTCTCGCATAAGTTGGCATTCAGTGCTTTGGCATTCAGAAGATCGAATATGTTTTCCGACAGGGGGCGGTTTTCTGTCTCATTGAAGCTGGTAATATGCTACGTTGAATCGTTCTGGGGTTCCGGCTTACAACCCCAAACTGGACCATCGACCTTGACACAACGGTAGCCGGACAAACCTGTGTCAGGGTGACCATTCCGGCGACTGGCGAAGGTCGGTGAACACTGACGCCGGTTTCCGGTTTTCCTGGAGTCTCATAGAATGTCCCTAAACCATAAAAGAAGCAAAATCCTGATCGTTGACGACCAGAAAGAAAACGTACTGATACTGATTGAGGCACTGGGTGATGAATTTGCCGTGATCGCTGCCCGCAGTGGCGAAAAGGCCATTGCCCTCGCCATAGCAGTCCCCCATCCCGACCTCATCATCCTTGATGTGGTTATGCCGGGCATGGATGGTTACGAAGTCTGCAGGAGGCTTAAGGCCAATCCGTTGACCTGCAACATCCCGGTACTGTTTGTGACGTCGCTGAGTGATGACGATGACGAAAAACGTGGACTGGAACTGGGGGCGGTCGATTACATCATCAAACCTATCCGACCGGAATTGGTGAAGACGCGAGTGCGCAGTCAGATTAACCTTATACAGCACCAGTTACAACTACTGGCTCTTAATGAACATCTTGAAAAACGTATTAATGAGGAAGTTGCAAAGAACAGGGAAAAAGACATTATTTTGCTGCATGCCGACAAGATGTCCTCGATCGGGCAGCTTGCCGCCGGTGTCGCCCATGAAATAAATAATCCCATTGCTTTTATAGTCAGTAATCTTGTGGCGCTTAAACGCTATGTTGCAACATTCAGGGAGTTTTTTGAGAGTGTCGAACAGCTGATCAAAATAGATGGGAGTGACGAAAGACAACGCCTGTTCGGAGAGGCTATTCAGAATCAGGACATACTCCCTATTTTGGATGATATCGATCCGCTCATTGCTGAATCGTCCGAAGGTGCAGAAAGGGTCAAGCGAATTGTTCGGGATTTGAAAAACTTTGCCCGGATGGATGACAGTGGCTTTGAGTGGGCAGATCTTAATGAATGTGTACAGAGTACCATCAGCCTCGTTCGGAATGAGATCAAGTATGATTCAGAGCTTAGTCTGCAGTTAGGCGAAATTCCTCAGGTTAGATGCTCCCGGCATCAAATAAGTCAGGTTATTCTGAATTTACTGGTAAACGCTGCCCATTCCATAAATAGACAAGGATCTATTACCGTGACCACAACTCTGGAGGGTGATTATGTACTGCTCAGTGTTGGAGATAATGGCTGTGGCATGTCGAGAGAGGTGCAAAAGCGGATCTTCGAACCTTTTTACACAACGAAGGAGGTCGGTAAGGGGACCGGTTTAGGGCTTAGTATCAGCTACGGTATTATCCAGAAGCATCTTGGAGAAATTGTGGTAGTGAGCGAGGCCGGAGTGGGAACAACCTTTACCGTCAAACTTCCGATCAATAGCGACAAGAAGCAACTGACGTGAATAATCCATATAACTAATAATCCAATCCATTCAAATGTGGTAATACTCGCACTGTCACATATGCCGGTTTCACCAATAATGACGGTTTCTATTGGAAGCTCGGCCTTCAATTCTTCCCCTTCTCTATAATATTTCCTTTATAAAATAGGCCAGTTAAACGCCCCGCCGCTGGAGTAATTCTCAGGCTTACTTTTTGCTCTAATACTACCCACACCTCATACTAAAAAGACATACAAAACACAGGGCTGCGTTCGGAGAAATACCATGGATGTAATTTTCACGGATGAAGAGATA
>CAIYZD010000130.1 GCA_903930585.1 uncultured Geobacteraceae bacterium
ACTCAGGAGTTCGACTTCCCGGTTCAAAAATTCATTCACCTTGGTCAGACGGACGATTGGGTCGTTTATTTCCAACAAGGTTTGCGCATCGGCAACCTTCAGCCCGAGATTACTGGATACCAGATCGGCCATGCTCCCCGGATCCTGGATATTCTCCAGAATAACCATCACCTCGGGCGACACCTGTTTGCCGAGTTCCATAACCTTGGTCAACTGCTCGCGCACGGTGCGTATCAACGCCTCGGTTTCCAGCGATACATCAACGATCACGGTATCATGCTGCCGTTCAACCCGAACCGTATAGAACGGTTTATCAGACACATATTCCGTAATGCGCGCCTTGGCCAAGCCCTGGACGAGAATTTTTACGCGTCCGTCAGGCAGCTTGAGCATACGCATGATCATGGCGACCGTGCCGACTTCGTAAATTTTATCGGCAGGCGGATCCTCATCGCCAACATCGTGCTGAGTTGCCAGTAAAATCATCCGATCACCCGCCAGGGCGCTGTCCACGGCCTTTACCGACATTTCCCGTCCGACAAAAAGCGGTATGATCATAAACGGGTACACCACCACGTCCCGAATCGGCAGCAGCGGAAGTACCTCGGGAATTTTCAGTTCTTCCGAACTTTGTTCGGCATCATTCTCTATCTCTATCAATCTAAATCTCCTTTGGAGCTACAAATGAGAACTAATATTATGTATTACAGTTCCTTAATTGGTACAAAACGTTCGCCGCTTTTTGGACAAATCACCCGGAGCACTCCCCGTCGGTACTCCGCCCTGATTGCGCTGAGGTCTATATTTCCGGGGATATGCACTTCGTGGTGAAAACGACCATGACTCCGTTCCACACAAATAAATTTGCCTTCGTTCTGCTCCCTCGGCTTGCAGGCCTCAAGAAGCAGTGTCTGACCGTTTATTCTCAGAGATATGGCATCCAGCAAGAAACCGGGCAGATCATATTCGAGGATAACATCTTGACATGTTTCATACATATCCATCTTCGGCCGGGTTTCATTGTCTTCAAATAAATCCCGAAGTTCAAGTGCATGCAGCAGGCTACGCATCTCACCGACGTGCCGATCGAAAATTTCCTGTGTAAACAGTTTCCTGCCTGAATAACGTGGCATAAAAGGCACCTTAAAAGGAGGTAATGTACCGAACTCTCTAAGTTAGGACGAAGGTAATCATTCCCTCCGGCAAAGTCAAGACAGACATTCCGTCGATATCGTATTAAAGAGTATATTTGAATTAAAATTTGACATTGACGACACTATGCCATAAATAGGGTAGTTTGTTTGGGTGAGACTATGCGGAAGATAGGGAACAGGTCATGGAAAAATGGTCCATCAATGAATCTGCAAAGATTTACAATATCGACAACTGGGGCGCAGATCTCTTCTCGATCAATAAAAAAGGGAACATCTGCGTTCATCCTTCGTCAAATTCCAAGCACGCCATCGATCTGCGGGCGCTGGTAGACGATCTGATCAAGCGTAAGATCAAACCTCCCATCCTGCTCCGTTTCATGGACGTGCTGCAGGGGCGTATCGCCTCGATCAACCGGGTCTTTAAAAATGCGATCCAGGAGAACGATTATCCCGCCAAATACCAGACGTTCTACCCGATCAAAGTCAACCAGCAGCGGCAGGTGGTGGAAGCTATCGCCGGGTACGGAAAACGCTATAATATCGGCCTTGAAGTCGGATCGAAACCGGAGCTGGTGGCAGGGATTTCGATCTCCAGCGGCAACAATCTGCCGATCATCTGCAATGGCTACAAGGATGCCGAATACATCGAAACCGTCCTGTACGCCACCAAGGTAGGCTTCGACATCACACTGGTGGTGGAGAAACTGTTCGAACTGGAAAAGATCATCGAGATCGCCAAAAAAACCGGTATTTCTCCCAAACTGGGGATCCGGGTCAAGCTTTCTTCCAAGGGAACCGGTAAATGGGCGACCTCCGGAGGGGAAGACGCAAAATTCGGCCTGCGCATGTCGGAAATAATCGCCGCCATCCGGATGCTGGAAGACCAGGGAATGCTCAGTTCGGTCAAATTGCTGCACTCGCATATCGGCAGCCAGATAACCAAGATCGACAAGATCAAGACCGCGCTGATCGAAGTTGCCCGCGTCTACACCGAAATGAAAAAGCTGGGAGTCGGCATCGAATATCTTGATATCGGCGGCGGCCTTGGCGTCGACTACGATGGTTCAAAATCAAGCTATTTTTCCAGTGTCAACTATACCATTGAAGAGTATGCCAACGATGTCATCTACCAGATCAAGAACATCTGCGATGAAGCCGGGGTTGAATGCCCCAACATCATTTCCGAATCGGGTCGGGCGACGGTTGCTCACTACTCGGTGCTCGTCACCAACGTCCTCAACACCAATACCCAGCATCTAATGCCCGATTTTGAGGAAATCCTGACCCAGTCCGAAAAAGTGGCCCCAACCGTAAAAAAGCTGACGGACATCTACAAAAGCATCGACCGATATTCCCTGCGCGAGGACTATCACGATACGCTTCAGTTGATCAACGAGGCGGTCAGTCTCTTTAACCTCGGATATTTGACCCTCAACGACCGGGCCATCGCCGAATGGCTTTACGCCAAGATAATCAGGAAAATAAACAGCATCGTCGAACGGATCAAGCCGATTCCGGAGGAGTTGCAGAATTTCCAGTTACACCTGCGTCAGACCTATTTTGCCAATTTCTCGTTATTTCAATCGATTCCCGACTCGTGGGCCATCGATCAGCTGTTCCCGATCATGCCGATCCAACGCCTCAACCAGAAGCCCGATGTCATGGCTTCGGTCGCCGATATCACCTGTGACTCGGACGGCGAAATCACCAGTTTTGTCGGCGAAAACGGCCGTTCAAAGTACCTCCCGCTGCACAAAATCCGCAAAGATGAGGATTATTATATCGGCTTCTTCCTGATCGGCGCCTACCAGGAAATTCTGGGGGATCTGCACAACCTGTTCGGCGACACCAACGCCGTCCATATCACCTTCAACAAGAAGACCGGCTACATGATAGACACCGTCATCAACGGCGACGCAACCTGGGAAACACTGAAGTACGTCCAGTACAAAGGGCCGGAAATCCTGAAGCAGGTCAGGGACAACCTGGAAAAAAGCGTCGTTTTGAAGAAAATCTCCATCGAAGAGAGCAGCCATTTTATCGAACTGCTGGATCGTACCCTGCTGGGGTATACGTATCTGGGGGAATAACCTTCATTATTTTGTAAAAGTTTTGTTACAGGTATTGTGCTAACGAGCAATTACCAGTATTATGCCTCGCCTGACAAAGCCCACCTTCAGGGAGGAACACTACAATGAGCAAAGTCCTTATCATCGGCGCCGGTGGCGTCGGCCAGGTTGTCACCCATAAATGCGCCCAGCGGCGCGACATCTTCAGCGAGATTACCCTGGCTTCGCGTACCAAGTCAAAGTGCGACATCATTGCCGCCCAGTTACATAACAGCATCAACACGGCGCAGGTGGATGCCGACAACGTCCCGGAACTGGTGGCACTGATCAAACAGCTGCAGCCCAGGCTGGTAATTAACGTGGCCCTCCCGTATCAGGATCTGCATATCATGGACGCCTGCCTCGAAACCGGTGTCGATTACCTCGATACCGCCAACTATGAACCGCTCGATACGGCAAAATTTGAATATTCCTGGCAGTGGGCTTATCAGGAACGTTTCAAGGAGAAAGGGGTGATGGCGCTGCTCGGCTCCGGGTTCGATCCGGGTGTCACCAACGTCTACACTGCCCTGGCCGCCAAGAAGTATCTGGATGTAGTGGAAGAGCTCGACATAATCGACGCCAATGCCGGAAGCCACGGCCAACCCTTTGCTACCAACTTCAACCCGGAGATCAATATCCGCGAAGTTACCGCCATCTGCCGTCACTGGGAAAACGGGGAGTTTGTGGAATCTGCACCGCTCTCCACCAAACGGGTGTTCGATTTTCCCGAAGGTATCGGACCGATGAACTGTTACCGCCTCTACCACGAAGAGATGGAGTCGCTGGTCAAACATATCCCGACCATCAAGAAGGCCCAGTTCTGGATGACGTTCTCCGACAATTACCTGAAACATCTTGAGGTATTGCAGAACGTCGGCATGACCCGTATCGACGAGGTGGAATTCAACGGCCAGAAAATCGTCCCCATCCAGTTTTTAAAAGCGCTGCTCCCCGATCCCGGCTCGCTGGGGCCATTAACCAAGGGAAAAACCTGCATCGGCGTCATCGCCCGCGGTACCAAGGACGGTCAGCGCAGACAGGTCTATATCTATAACATCTGCGACCACGAGGAGTGCTACAGGGAAGTCCAGTCACAGGCGATCAGCTACACTACCGGCGTCCCGGCCGTGGTCGGCGCGATCATGATGCTGACCGGCAAATGGCGCCAGGCTGGTGTTTACAACATGGAACAGTTTGACCCGGAGCTTTTCCTTGATGTACTCGGGCCGATGGGACTGCCGACCGTCGTCGTCGATGGCGGTGAATGGCCGGAGCTGTAATCCGTTGACCGGTATAGACATCGAAAAGATTCTTCAGCTTTCCCCCTCTCCCGCCTACGTGGTAGACTTGGGACGGCTGCGCCATAATCTGGCCATTCTGGATGACGTGCAACGACGGAGCGGCGCCAGGATCCTGCTGGCTATGAAAGCATTTTCCATGTGGAGCGTATTCCCCCTTATCAGTCGGACCCTGCACGGTGTCTGCGCCAGTTCCCCCTGGGAGGCGCGCCTGGGTCGGGAGGAATTCAACCGCGAGGTACACAGTTTTTCCGCCGCTTTCAAAGAGAGCGACGTTGCCGAACTGCTTGGAATTTCCAACCACCTGGTGTTCAACTCCTTTAACCAGCTGGAACGGTTCCGCCCCCAGTGGGAGAAGTACGCCGGAAAAGTATCCATCGGTCTGCGCGTAAATCCGGAACACTCGGAAGGACATACCGAAATATACGACCCCTGCGCCGTCAACTCCCGCCTCGGTATCCCGAGACGGGAATTTGCAGGACGTTCCCTGAACGGCATTGAAGGACTGCACTTCCATACCCTCTGCGAACAGCTTTTCGAACCGCTGGAGCGCACCGCCAAGGCCTTCGAAGAGAAGTTCGGCGAGTTTCTGCCCGGAATGAAATGGCTTAACCTGGGGGGAGGTCACCATATCACCCGCAAGGGGTATGATATCGACGGCCTCGTGGAACTGGTAAAGTACTTCAAGGAAAAGTATGATCTGGAACTCTACCTGGAGCCGGGAGAGGCCATCGCCATCGGCACCGGAATTCTGGTGGGAGAAGTACTTGATATAGTCAATAACGGTATGGACATCGCCATTCTTGACGTTTCGGCCACATGCCATATGCCGGATATCCTTGAGATGCCGTACCGTCCCGGCATCACGAACGGTTTTGATCCGGGCGAGAAACCGCATACCTACCGTCTGGGGGGGCCATCCTGCCTGGCGGGGGATGTGATCGGCGACTGGTCGTTTACCAAGCCGCTCCGCCCTGGCGACAGACTCGCTTTCGAGGACATGTCCCACTACACCATGGTCAAGACCACCATGTTCAACGGTATTCAGCACCCGCATATCTGCACCTTCGAACCTGAAACCGGAGAATTGAAGGTGGTACGCCGTTTCGGTTACGACGATTTCAAAGGGCGATTATCATAGGGGCAAAGCGGTGCCTCGCCCAAAATCGGGCGACCGTCACAAGGAAACCATTATGGCATTAAATACTCGAATATGGATGACCGGAGCGCTGGACTGGTTCGCTTTTATTGATGATGAGGAAGTTTTCCTGGGAAGACGCGAAGTCCCGACACCTCTGGATGAAGGGGACGCCTGGACCAACGAGACGGGCGATATGTTCAAGGTTATAGACGGAGAAATCAGACGTGTCGGCAAAACGGAACCACCGCAAAGATACTGGTGAACTATTAATGACCCTCATTGCTGTGTTCCCGTCCCAGGCATGACATCTCCCACCATCATTGAAGTTGCCATCCCGCTGTACGTGGATAAAATCTTTCATTACCGCGTGCCTGAACGGCTGAACGAACAGGCACTGACAGGCCGTCGGGCACTGGTTCCGTTCGGCAACCGGAAACTGACCGGTTATATCCTGGGGATTGCACCCGACTCTGCGATTACCAATTTAAAAGATATTATCGACATACTGGACAGAGAGCCGCTCTGGACAGCCGGAGAACTGGAATTTTTCCGCTGGGTGGCCTCCTATTACCAGCATCCGCTGGGGGAAGTAGTGCGAACCGCCCTCCCGGCCGGAATTAATATTCAAACCCGCAAAGGAACTTCCGGTGATCAGGAAACTCTGACACAAGGAAAAACTGCTCGCCGCGAAACGTTTTATCTCCCCGCCCCTCTGCATGACCTCCCGCGCCAACCCGGCGCCAAGGCGCTGGAAATAATGGCAGTTATTCGGGAAACCGGCAATATTTCGGCAGCTGAGCTGCGCAAACGGTTCGGTACGTGCGCTCCGCAACTGAAGCGACTGGTTGAGCTTGGTTTGTGTACTGCGGTCGAGCACGAAGTATACCGCGATCCATTTAAAGACCACATCGTGGCACGGGACGAGCCACGCCGCCTGCATACCCATCAAAAAGCGGCGCTGGACGCAATTTCAACCAGCCTCGACCGGCTACAGTTTACTCCGTTCCTGTTATATGGTGTAACCGGAAGCGGCAAAACCGAGGTGTATCTTCAGGCCATCTCGCATGCCCTCAATCTCGGGAAGAACGCCTTGGTGCTGGTTCCGGAGATCGCCCTGACCCCACAGCTGACCGGACGCTTTCAGGCCCGTTTCGGCGGCGGCATTGCCATTTTGCATAGCGCCCTATCCGACGGCGAGCGCTATGACGAATGGCGTCGCATCCGGCGGGGACTGGCACGAATCGTCATCGGTGCCCGTTCGGCGATTTTTGCACCGCTCAAAAATATCGGTATTATCATTGTTGATGAAGAGCATGAAGCCTCGTTCAAACAGTCCGACGGCCTACGTTACAATGCCCGCGACCTGGCGCTGGTACGGGGGAGAATGGAGCAGGCCGCCGTGGTGCTCGGGTCGGCGACCCCCTCGGTGACCAGCATCCATGCCACCGGAGAGGGGCGTCTGACACTGATTGAACTCCCGGAACGGGTCGAAAACCGCCCAATGCCGCTTGTGGAACTGGTGGGAATGAAAGGGCATAAAGAGACTATTTCTGCAACGCTGGCAACCAGCCTGGCACAAACCTACGACCAGGGTCGGCAGGCTATTGTCTTTCTCAACCGCCGCGGCTTTGCCACCTTTCTGGTCTGCGCCGATTGCGGAAAACCTCTGACCTGTCCCAACTGCACTGTCACCCTGACCTATCACCGCCAGCGGGGACAAAGCCTCTGCCATTACTGCGACTACGCCGTTCCTGCCCCCGGCACCTGTCCCTCATGCGGCGGTGCAACCCTGAGCGAATTAGGAGCCGGTACGGAAAAACTGGAGCAGGAGCTAAAAGAGCTGCTGCCGGCGGCGCGAATTCTCCGGATGGACAGCGACACTACCTCCGGTAAAGGAAGCCACGAGCGCCTCCTGACACGAATGAACGACGGCAGCGCAGATATCCTGGTCGGCACCCAGATGATTGCCAAAGGACATGATTTTCCCGAAGTGACACTGGTGGGAGTGGTAAATGCCGAGGCGAGTCTGGGCATGCCCGATTTTCGGGCCGCCGAGCGCACCTTCCAGTTATTGTCCCAGGTTATCGGACGGGCCGGACGGGGCGATACGCCCGGCCGGGTGGTTGTACAGGCGCTTGATACGGAGCATTACGCGATCCGTGCTGCGGCTGAACATGATGCAACCGGATTTTACCGGCAAGAGTTGGAGTTTCGCCGGGAAGCAGGCTATCCCCCCTTTGCCTTTCTGGCGGCATTCGCCATATCGGGTCTGTCGGAGCAGACCGTCTCGGAACAGGCTGATGTGACGGCCCGCTTACTGGCCCATCTCAAGTCGGAACTGAAGGTCCGGGTCGAAATCCTTGGTCCTGCCCCCTCCCCTATCTATCGCCTGCGTAATCGTTTTCGCCGCCAGATTCTGCTCAAAGCCGTAAACCGCAGCAACCTCCACCGTTTGCTCACCGCGTGGCGGCAGCGGGCAACGGTTGCTTCGACGGTCCGCATTTCCGTCGATATCGATCCGGTAGACATGATGTAATAAAAACCGGGTTGCGCATCCGGCATCATCTGATAGAATTTCTCCAAGGACTAAATCAAGAGCGTTGCGAGGACTCCCATGACGGTGAACATCCGGCAGCCGTATGCCGATATATCGCTCTTGTATGTTGAAGACGAAGCAGCGACCCGCGAGCAGGTATCCCGTGTTCTGTCATCCCGGGGGTATCGGCTTACCGTTGCAGAAAACGGTGAGCAGGGGATCGACTGTTTTCGCAAACAGCTCCCCGATATCGTTTTGACCGACATCATGATGCCGCGGATGAACGGACTTGAAATGGCTCGTAAAATGCGAGCCCTGTCCCCGGAAATTCAGGTCGTCTGCATGACCGCCTTCAGCGACACCAGCTACCTGATAGAGGCCATCGATATCGGCATTAACCAGTTTGTCCTTAAACCGGTCGAATTCAATCGCCTGTTTGTTGCCCTGGATCGTTGTCAGGAGACAGTCGAACTCCGAAAGCGGCAAAAAATTCTGGAAGCGGAAAATCTGCGCACAAAAAAAATTGAAGCCAGCGGCATCCTTGCAGGAGGGATGGCCCATGATTTCAACAACCTGCTTCAGGTTATCCTTGGGTATGTGTCACTGGCCCGCATGAGTGCGGAACCGGGCAGTAAGACAGAGTCGCTGCTGACAATTGTCGAAAAATCATCCGAAAGCGCTCGGGAACTCGGCAAGCGACTTTTGACTTTGGCAAAAGGGGGAGACACACTGATGAAACCGGCAGCACTGGGGCACCTCATCATGAAAAGCATCGAATCCGAACTGAGCCCGGAATCCCCAATCGAGCTTGTCATTGATCTGCCTGACGACCTTCCCCTTGTCATGCTCGATGCGGATCACATGCAGCAAGTGATCGCCAGTCTGCTCATAAATGCCTGCGAAGCCATGCCGCATGGCGGCTCGCTACACGTATCAGCAGCGTCCGTTCCACTGCCGTCAGCAAACGATCTTGGACTCACACCCGGCGATTATCTGCACGTTATTTTTGAGGATAGTGGAATCGGCATCCTGCCTGAAAACCTGCCGATGATTTTCGATCTCTATTTCACCACGAAAGATATGGGATGTCAAAAGGGAATGGGGCTCGGACTGGCACTCAGCTATTCCATCATCAAGCACCATCAGGGCCAAATAACAGCCGAATCCGAGCCGGGGGTGGGAACCCGCATCCATATATATCTGCCGGTTTACCGCTCATAGTGTACATTCCCGCCGAGGTACCACGCAATAATACCCGTTGCCCCCCCTTGAGACCCTTTGTTATTTCACTCCGATGAAAAAATCTGCTACACTGCCGTCCAAAATACCTTTTCCTATTCGGACTCCTATTTATGCATCACGGCGGAATTTACGCAGAAGAAATAGCCGGCAAGGCCTATGACACCGCCCTGCTGCGGCGTTTTGCACGCTATGTGGTTCCATACCGGCTGTCGATAACAGTCGTGCTGCTGATATTGCCGCTGGTCGCTGCCTGTCGGTTGGCACAGCCCTGGATTATCAAGCTCGCCATCGACAACCACATCGTCACCGGAAAACTGGCCGGTATGGAACAGATCGCGCTCGCTTTTCTCGGCATACTGCTATTTGAATCGCTGTTGTCTTTTCTTGAAGTGTATCTGTTGCAATCCGTCGGCCAGAGAGTTATGTCGGACATGCGTGCGGAACTGTATGGTCACGTGATGCATCTGCCGGTTTCATGGTTCGACCGTGTGCCGACCGGGAGCGCAGTAACCCGGCTGACCAGCGATATCGAAGTTCTGGGTGAGATGTTTGCCTCCGGCATCATTACCATCATCGGAGATATCCTGCTGTTGATCGGCATTATCTCCGTCATGATCTGGATGAACCTGCAACTGTCGCTGGTAACCTTTTCCGTACTGCCGGTGCTGCTGTACGTCGCCTATACCTTCCGGCGCCGCATGAGAAAATCGTTTCGCGAGGTGCGCGCCCGGCTTGGAGAACTGAACTCATTCCTCAACGAATGCGTTTCCGGCATCAGCATCATCCAGATCTTCAACCGCGAGCGGGATGAAGAGCGGCGTTTCAGCGAACTGAACGCATCGTATCGCGATGCCAACATGCCGGTCATCTTCTGGGATGCCTCCCTGTATGCCATGGTTGAAGCGCTTTCATCCATCGCCGTGGCACTCATCATCTGGTACGGCGGCGGCGAGATCGTGACAGGAGCCGTGAGCTTCGGAGTTCTGGTCGCTTTCATTCAGTATATTGAAAAGTTTTTTGCTCCCATCCGCGACCTGTCGGCAAAATTCTCCGTCATGCAAGGAGCGATGGCAGCCCTGGAGCGGATCTTTGCCCTGCTGGACATACCGGGCTCATCGCCTCCCCTCCCAACCTCCCTCCGGCAGGGGGAGGTTGGGAGGGGGGAGGCCGCCCCCCTCATCGAATTTCGCGACGTATCATTTTCCTATCAAAGCGGCAATGACATTCTCAGCGGTTTCAATCTTACGGTTCATCGCGGCGAGAGGATCGCAATCGTGGGTGAAAGCGGCGGTGGCAAAACGACCATTACCCGTCTGCTGACACGCCTGTATGAAATAGAACGCGGCACTATCCTGTTGCAGGGGATTGATATCAGGGAGTACGACGTGGCACAGGTGCGCCGCCGGGTCGGCGTTGTCCTTCAGGATCCCTGCCTGTTTGCCGGAAGTATCGAATTCAATATCAGCCTGGGGGACGAACAGGCCATGCAGCGCGTTCGCCAGGCAGCGGCCGCGGTCGGAGCCGACCGGTTTATTGATAGACTGCCTCAAGGCTATAAAGAAGAAGTGCGGGAGCGGGGGAGTAACTTTTCGGTCGGCGAGAAGCAATTGATCTCATTTGCCCGGGCCGTCGCCTTCGATCCGGAGATACTCATACTGGACGAGGCTACCGCCAGCATCGACAGTGCCTCGGAGCAGATGATCCAGGAGGGGATCAAGGGGATGATGCAGGGTCGTACCTCGCTGGTCATCGCCCATCGCCTTTCCACCATTCAGGATGCGGATCGCATCATCACGATCCAGCACGGCATCAAAACCGAAGAGGGCACTCATGATGAACTGTTGCGCGCCGGCGGCATCTATGCACGTCTGCATCAGTTACAGCTCGGCGAGCCGTAACTCTGGTTTTGCGACTTCTCGCCTTCGCGAATTCAGATATAACTGCAGTATTGCATCTACCCAAATAATCTGATATTTTTAATTTAAACAACGTCTTAGGAGTTCCCATGTGCACAACCTGCGGTTGTTCCACCGACCATCACCACGATCATGACTATCATCACGGCCACCACGATCATCAACACTCCCGTGACGGCGGCCATGGTCACAGCCACGATCACGATCACAGCGACACGCACTCCAATGATCACCACCATGGTCCTGAACAGGGCGCTGAAACCGGAAAACGGACGACGATTGCCATTGAAGAAGATATCCTGGGCAAAAACAACCGGCTTGCGGGCTTCAACCGTGCCCTATTCAAAGAAAAGGGGATTTTTGTTCTGAACCTGGTCAGCTCTCCCGGTTCCGGCAAGACGACATTACTGGAACGCACCTTGAGAGACCTGTCGCATACACTCCGCTGCGCCGTTATCGAAGGAGACCAGCAGACCGATAACGATGCCCAGCGCATTGCCGCCACGGGGGTCCCGGTCCGCCAGATCAACACCGGAGCCGGGTGCCATCTGGATGCCCACATGATTATGCATGGCACTGAAACCTTTGATCTCGACCATCTGGATCTGCTGCTTATCGAAAACGTCGGCAACCTGGTCTGTCCGGCCGCTTTCGATCTGGGAGAACGCCACAAGGTCGTTGTTCTTTCCGTCACCGAAGGTGAGGACAAACCGCTCAAATACCCTCAGATGTTCCATAACTCGACCATCATGCTGCTCAACAAGACCGACCTCCTGCCGCACCTTGATTTCGATGTCGAGAAATGCAAGGAGTATGCGCTCCGCGTCAACCCCGGCATTACCATTTTTGAAGTATCCGCACGAAGCGGCTCCGGGATGGAGGCGTGGTACCAGTGGTTGCGTGACAAGGCAAAAGGGAATCGGTAAACTCCCGGATGGCACGAGAAAAGATGAGCTTCAGGCCCGGGTTGAACATGATCTTACCCAGCGATTTACGGGACGGATTATCGATATTGATATGGAAACGGTACTGATCTGGGGAATGTTGCAGGGTGAGTCTGAACGGAAGGGCATGATTCTCCCGGGGTGATGGATTCACTCATCGCAGCCACGGCAAAGGTTCACGGATTGGCAGTGGTTACACGCAACGTCAAGGATATGGAGAGATGCAGGGTCAGGGTTTGCAATCCGTGGGGTTGATTTTCTGGGGGGTTGGCTTCCAGCCAGATGATTGGTTTTGCATATAATCTCGGAATAATGATTAAAATGAGAAAAGACGTTCCACTAATCCGCCGCAGCTATAAGATAAAAGGCATCGTCCAGGGGGTCGGCTTCCGCCCTTTTGTCTATCGGCTTGCTCAAGAGCTTGAGTTGTCCGGCTGGGTGCGCAACTCCACTGCCGGAGTTGAAATCGAGCTGCAAGGAATGGCGCAGGCATTGGAGTCGTTTGAGCATTCGCTTTCGAACAATGCGCCGCCTCTGGCGGTGATCAGCTCCGTTTCCGCTATTGACATACCTGTCGCGGTAGAAACTGTTTTTTCCATTCTTCCCAGCTCTGGCGGCGAATCCGATATCCGGATTGCCCCCGATTCCGCTCTCTGCGGTGACTGCCTGCGGGAGCTTTTCGATCCGACCGACCGGCGCTACCGTTATCCGTTCATAACATGCACCAACTGCGGCCCCCGCTACAGCATCATCACCGGAACACCGTATGATCGCCCAAAAACAACCATGGCAAGCTTCCCGCTCTGCCCCGACTGCCAACGTGAATACGAAAATCCACTCGACCGGCGCTTCCATGCCCAGCCGATTGCCTGTCATGCCTGCGGACCTCAGGCGGCTCTCCTTACCGCTACTGCCGAAAAAA
Source organism: uncultured Geobacteraceae bacterium (assembly GCA_903930585.1). Classification (GTDB taxonomy): domain Bacteria; phylum Desulfobacterota; class Desulfuromonadia; order Geobacterales; family Pseudopelobacteraceae; genus JACRCG01. Next base: position 13,265 of record CAIYZD010000130.1, read on the forward strand.
TTGCCGAGCGCGACACCGCCGTCAACCAGGCTGCCATACTCCTGAAAAACGGCGCCATCGTCGCAATCAAGGGAATCGGCGGATACCACCTGGCGGTTGATGCCTGCAATCACGAAGCGGTGAAACGGCTGCGAGAACGCAAGAAACGGGATGAGAAGCCGTTTGCCGTCATGGCAGCGACCATCGAAACAGCCCGCGAACTTGTGCTGATGTCGGAAATGGAAGAGCGGCTGCTCAACTCGCCGGAAACCCCGATCATTATCGTCAGAAAACGCGCCGCCACCCCGCTTTCGGCCCTGATTGCCCCGAACAATGGCTGGCTTGGCCTGATGCTCCCCTATACGCCGCTGCATCATCTGTTATTTGACCTTCACCCCTCACCCTTCACCCCTCACCCTCCGTTTAAAGCATTGGTCATGACCAGCGGTAATGTGTCCGATGAACCGGTGGCCTATGAAGACGATGATGCTTTGCAACGCCTTGCCGGAATCGCCGACTATTTTCTGACCCATGACCGCCCGATACATATCCGCAGCGATGATTCCGTGATGCGCGTTTTTCAGGGGAAACCGCTTTTCTATCGTCGCGCCCGGGGCTTTGCCCCGCGGGCCGTCACCCTCCCTTTCTCTGTGCCGTCGCTGTTGGCAACAGGGGCCGAGTTGAAGAGCGCCATCTGCCTTGCAGACGGCAGCCGTGCCGTGCTCAGCCAGCATATCGGCGATCTTCAGAACCAGAGCACCCTCGACTCATTCGAGCACTCGGTTACCCATCTGACCGATCTGTTTGAGATCAAACCACTGCTGGTCGCCTGCGATCTGCACCCCGACTATCTCTCGTCCCGTTTTGCCGAGGAGACGGGACTGCCGCTGATCCGGGTGCAACATCACCATGCCCACATGGCATCCTGCATGGCGGAAAACAACCTGGATGGTGATGTTATCGGTATTATCTTCGACGGCACCGGCTTCGGCCCGGACGGTACCGTCTGGGGGGGTGAATTTCTGGTCGGCGGATATGACGGTTATCACCGTACCGGGCATTTCCGGCCAGTGCTGCTGCCGGGAGGAGACGCCGCCGTGCGTGAGCCGTGGCGCATGGCAATGGCCTATCTGTTTCAGACACTGGGAGAAACCGCCTTTACGTTCGACCACCCGGTTGCCCGCATCCTTCCGGAGAAAGAGCGCGCACTCTTTGCCCGGATGCTGCGAAACAGGATCAATTCGCCCCTCACCTCCAGCTGTGGAAGGCTGTTTGACGCCGTTGCCGCGCTGCTCACCATGCGACATAGTGTGTCGTACGATGGTCAGGGGGCGATTGAGCTGGAAGCGCTTGCGGAGTTGGGCGAGGACAACATGAAGTCCCCCTTGATTCAGGAGGGGAGCTATTCATACGCTCTGGTTTACCATAACGAACAACCACTCCAGCTGGATTTTTCTCCACTGATTACGGATATTCTGGCCGATATCGACAGGAGCGTCCCGGCAGCAGCCATCGCGTACCGTTTCCACCAGACCGTTGCATCCGCTGCATCGGACGTCTGCCTGCGTATCTCGGCTTCAAGCGCGCTTGACCGGGTTATTCTCTCGGGAGGTGTATTTCAGAATCGCCTTTTGACTGAAATGATATATACTGCCCTCACCAACAAGGGACTTCACGTATTCACCCATCGCCTGGCGCCGCCGAACGACGGCGGAATCGCCCTGGGACAGGCTGCGATCGCAGGAAGGAGAAAAATCTGATATGTGTCTTGGCGTTCCGATGAAAATTCTGAGTAAAGATGGCGACACTATTATTGCCGAAGTCGATGGCGTACAGAAAGAAGCCAGCATCATGCTGCTGGGCGAAGACGTCGCGGTTGGCGATTATGTGATCGTTCATGCCGGTTTCGCCATTTCCCGCCTGGATGAGGTCTACGCGGAGGAAACCCTTCGTTTGATGCGGGAGGTTTTTTCGCACGAGGATATGGCATGAAATTCCAGGACGAATTCCGAGACCGGACGCTGGTACAGAACATGGCAGCCACTATCCGGCGCATGGCGGAACGGCTGCCGGCGCCGGTTAACTTCATGGAGGTCTGCGGCACCCATACCATGTCGATTTACCAGTACGGCATCCGCTCGTTGCTTCCCGAAAACGTCCGGCTGATCTCCGGTCCCGGCTGCCCGGTCTGCGTCACACCGATCAGTTATGTCGACAAGGCGGTGGCCTGCAGTGAAGACCCACGCACCATTGTAACCACCTTCGGAGACATGCTCCGTGTCCCCGGAAGCCGGTCATCGTTGATGGAAGAGAGGGCCAGGGGAGCCGATGTCAGGATTGTCTACTCACCACTTGACGCAGTTACGCTGGCAAAAAACAATCCGGAGCGGAGGGTTGTTTTTCTGGGGGTCGGCTTCGAGACCACCACTCCCGCTATCGCCGCCGCCATCCTCGCTGCCGCAACGGCCGGTCTTGTCAACTTCTCGGTGCTGGCATCGCACAAGACCATCCCCATTCCGATGGAACTTCTGACCTCCGATCCGGAACTCGGCCTCTCCGGCTATCTCTGTCCTGCCCACGTCAGCACGGTCATCGGCGGCAACGCTTATAAACCGCTGGCCGAAAAACATCATATTCCCTGCGTCGTCACCGGCTTCGAACCGGCGGACGTCATGCAGGGAATCGAGATGCTCCTGGCCCAGATCCTGGCTGGAGAAAGCAGGGTCGAAATCCAGTACAGCCGGGCCGTTACGTGGGAAGGCAACCAAAAGGCCCGCGCGATCATTGCTCAGGTATTCGAGCCGTGCGATACCGAGTGGCGTGGCCTGGGTCTGCTGCCGGGGACCGGGCTGGCGATCAGGAATGAATATGCCGCTTTCGATGCCGAACGGGTTCTGACACTGAATATTCCGAAAACGGTCGAAAACCCGGCCTGCCTCTGCGGGGAAATTCTGAAAGGGAAACTGGCGCCGTTCGACTGCCCGCTCTTTTCCACACTCTGCACTCCCGAAGCACCAGTCGGCGCCTGCATGGTTTCCAGCGAAGGCACCTGCGCTGCAGCCTATAAATACGGGAGATAGACCATGTTTACAATGCAGGATCTACGAGATCATTACCGTTTCACCGATAGGGATGCCGATCTGCTCCTGTCCCTTCAGCCTTTGGCGGAACAGCATCGGGAACGGTTTGCGCTGGAATTCTACGACTACCTCTACAGCCTCCCGGAAACAGCTGCGATTTTCAACAGCAACAACCGCCAGCGCCTGCGCGACATGCACAACAACTGGTTCATGTCGCTCTTCAGCGGCATCTACGACAATCACTACATGAACCACCTGACCCGTATCGGCCACGCCCACGTCAAAGTCGGCCTCAGCGTCCACTTTGTCAATGCCGCCATGAACCAGATCCGACATTTCCTGCTCGGCGTGATCGATGTCAACTATTCCGACCGGGAACAGCGCCGTGTCCTGCGTGAAGCGGTCGAAAAGATTCTCGACATGAATCTCGATGTCATGAGCACCTCGTACCGCGAAGAAGAAATGAAAAAGGTCTTTGTTTCGCGCAAGGTTGAATCGTTCCTGATCAAGGCCACGGAGCGCTTTACCTATGGTCTGAATCTGGCACTGGTGCTGGCGCTTGCCGGAGTTTCAATTTCGGTCGTTATCCTCTTTCTCTGGGATATTCACAACATCTTTAAGGGAGATATGGAGAAGGGAATTTTGTCGGCACTTGGGTCGCTGCTGATACTCTGGATGATGATCGAGCTGATGGATAACGAAATAAAGAACCTCAAAGGAGGTAAGTTCAACATCCTGGTGTTTATCGGCGTAATTATTGTCGCGATGATCCGCGAGATCCTCATCTCAACCCTGCGGCACGACGATCTCACCACCCAGGCTTTTCTGGCAGGCACCCTGCTGATTCTGGGGATCGTCTACTACCTCGTGTCGCTCGCCCAGAGAGACAGCACAAAGGTTTGAACGGTGTCCTCCTTTACCCGCATTCTTGCCGGTTTTTCCCTTGGTTTTCACTATCGCCGTGAACTGCGGCAGTTACTGCAACGAACTACGCTGAATACAAGCATATTAACGCTCGATCCTCAAGAGCTGCGCGCATCCGGAATCGGAGCGCTGGCGCTTGATTTTGACGGCGTGCTGGCAGGGCACGGCTTCCCGGAACCGCTCCCCGAGGCTGTCGACTGGATACGGCGCTGTGAAACCGCTTTCGGCGCCGACAGGATATTCATCCTCTCCAACAAGCCGACCGAAGGGCGACGGCAATGGTTTGCCGAACAGTTCCCCGCCATCCGTTTTATTTCCGGGGTGCGCAAGAAACCATACCCCGACGGCATCATCAAAACGGCGGAACTTGCCCACGTATCCCCCTCGGCAATCCTGATGGTCGACGACCGCCTTTTGACCGGCTGCCTGGCTGCTCTGGTTGCGGGAGCGCAACCCTGCTATATTCGCAGCCCCTCTGTCGCATATGAACATCGCCCGGCAGCCGAACTGTTTTTCCGGTTGTTGCGATCCGGGGAGCGGTTGTTTGTGCGGATGATTACCCTGCTGTAAGCAGGACAGCTCGAAGTTTCGTTGTCTTAGAATTTTATGGGTGTATCTCAGCCTACTTCCCCAACGCCGCCTCGATCCGGTCGCAGAGCGTTTTCAACACCTTGATCCGGGCATAATACTTGTCATTGGCCTCAACCAGCGTCCAGGGAGCAATTTCGGTGCTGGTACGGTCAATCATATCGCAAACCGCCCGTTCGTATTCGTCCCACTTTTCCCGGTTACGCCAATCCTCATCGGTAATCTTGTACCGTTTGAAGCCGATCTTCTCCCGATCCTTGAAGCGCATCAACTGTTCTTCTTTCGTGATCGAAAGCCAGAACTTCACCACGACGGTCTTGTTCCGGATCATCTGCTCTTCGAAATCGTTGATTTCGCCGTAGGCCCGCATCCAGTCCTTGTGTTCACAGTACCCCTCGACCCGTTCTACCAGAACGCGCCCGTACCAGGTGCGATCAAAGATGGCAAAACGGCTCTTACGGGGGATGTTGCGCCAGAAGCGCCACATATAGGGTTGGGCCCGTTCTTCCTCGGTCGGCGCAGCAACCGGAATGACCCGGTATTGCCGGGCATCCAGCGCCTGGATGATGCGCCGAATACTCCCCCCTTTGCCGGCTGCGTCGTTCCCTTCGAAAGCCACCACGACCGAGAGTTTTTTGAAATTGGGATGACGTGTCAACAGGTTGAGCTTACCCTGGTATTTTTCCAGCTCGCTTTCGAACTCTGCTTTTTTCAGTTTTTTAGTCATGTCCAGCGTTTGCAGAATCAGCAGGTTGTCGATAGTCGGCAGTATGGGAGGGATCGGTTCTTCGTGGCGTGGAGGTTCCGGGGCATCGAGACGCTGCCGCATGGCGGCCTGAATCGCCTTGCCGATCGTCAGGTAACGGTAGCGCGGGTCGGTCCCTTCGACGATAGTCCAGGGAGATTCGGCGGTGCTGGTGGTGCGAAGCATCCGCTCGGAAACCTGGCGGAATTTATCGTACTGCTTGTAGTGGTCCCAGTCGGTATCGGTCACGCGCCAGCGCGTTTTGGAATCTTTCTCCAGCAGTTTGAGACGTTTTTTCTGTTCATCGCGGGAGAGGTGCAACCAGAATTTAAGCACCAACGCCCCTTCGTCGCAAAGCATTTTTTCAAAACGGACGATCCGCTCCAGTCGCTGATCAAGCTCGGCGTTCTTGATCGAACCGTACACATTCTCGACCAGCGGCGCCGAATACCAGGTACCGATAAAAACGCCGACCTTTCCTCTGGGAGGGAGCACCCGCCAGTAGCGCCACATCTGGGGACGTTCAAGTTCTTCATCGGTCAGGTCACGCAAGGCGTGTGTTTCGATATGGCGCGGGTCCATCCATTCGTTGAGCAGGTTGACCGTTTCACCCTTGCCGGCACAGTCAACGCCGGCCACCAGAATAATGACAGGGAACTTTTTTGCCTGGAAAAGGTCGAGCTGGGCATCAAGCAACCCCTCGCGCAGACCTGGTATTTCCTTCTTCCAGACCTCTTTGCTGATCTTGTGGCCCAGTTCGGCGGATTCGAACATGATACCCTCCTGGTCGTTCAGTTTCGCAAACTATAGCAAGAGTATACCAGATAATTATTTTCCGGCCAGCTCCTTTGATTTGAGAGAGGCCGCTTCGACGGCGTTCATAATAACGCCGCGAAAACTCCCGTTTTCAAGAGCATGGAGAGCTGCAATGGTTGTCCCCCCCGGCGACGTCACCTTTTCCTTCAGCAGGCAGGGATGTTCACCGGTTTCAACAACCATCCGGGAGGCGCCCAGCACCGTCTGGGCAGCCAGCTGCGTCGCCACATCCCGTGGGATACCGTTTTTAACACCCGCATCGGACAGCGCTTCGATGAAGGTAAATACATACGCCGGACCGCTGCCGGAAAGTCCGGTGACCGCATCCATCAGTTTTTCATCCACGGAAACGGCAGTCCCGATCAGGGCAAAAATCTGTCGGGCAAGATCCAGGTCGTCCGCCGTAGCTTTGCGACCGGAGCAGACAGCGGTCGCTCCCGCCCCGATCAAGGCTGGTGTGTTGGGCATCGCCCGGATGACGCGACATCCCGGCAACAGATTGGCTTCAATTTTCGCGGTCGGAATACCAGCCATGATCGATACTACCAGTTTCTGCGGCGTCACAACCCGTTCGATCAGGTCGAGAGCCCCCTCAGCCTGTTGCGGCTTGACCGCCAGAATGATCATTTCACCCCATTCTGCCGCTTCCGCCGCATTGCCGACAACCCGTACATGGGGGAATTTCGCCGTAAGCTCGTCCCTCCGTTTGAGACTGATTTCCGCCACGCAGATGCCTACCCCCACCTCTTCGCGCAGCAGGCCGCGTATGATCGCTTCAGCCATGTTACCGCCACCGATAATGGCGATTTTGCGTATATTCAACATTCCGTTCCTCCCTCAGGGTCTGTTAGGAAATCCGTAGTCACTGGATGACACTACTTTTCGTCACCAGGGCAACACCGACACAGATCAGACAGATACCGGCCCAGCGCATGCCGCCGACCTGTTCTCCGAGAAACCACTGTGCCATGAAGGCAACCACCAGGTAACTGAGCGCCTGAAGCGGTAGGGCGACCGAAAGGTCCTCCCACGACAACACCGCCAGCCAGAGTCCAAAATAAACCGCCTGCATTGCCGTGCCGAGGATCAGGCGCCAGTTGGTCAGGGCACCCAGCGCCGTAGCGATGATCTGACGGAAACTCATGGCCGAAATATCTCCGGTCGCCTTCATTCCCTGCGTCAGAAAAATATCGCCAACCGCGCCGGCGGTTATGGCCATTATCATGATAATCAACGTCTTCAGCATTTAACTTCTCCACGATAGTTTTGTACCGACATCCGTAACTCGCGCAGTCGCTCTCTGACGAGCGGACTGGTAATGGCGGCCAGCTCTTCCTGGTGCCGGTAATCAGGCATGCGACGGCTGATTTCCGCATCCGGCAGGATACCGGGGTGAAAATAGATTTCCGTCAGGCCGTCCTGTACACCGCCAATGATGTTGAGAATATACTCCTCCGTCATTCGCCCCGAATTAAGCACCCCTTTGACCTCCGACGCATACCGGACTCCGAGTCGGTCAAGCTCCGGTCGGGCATTATCGGTCAGAAACCGAAAAATGAGGCTTTCAAGCCGTTTGCCGAACAATCGTTCCCGATCATAGCGCAGGTTTTCGGCAAGCCGTTCCTGCGCCAGGCGAAACGTGGTAATCCCGAAGCGTGGCATCAGTTCGGCCAGAATCCTGAATACGGTCGGATGCAGATGAATGTTCAGATGACCATCTATGTGAGTCAGCGGTATTCCGGCATCACGCACCCGCACAATTTGAGCCTCGATCTCCCGCTTCAGCTGACAGTAAATCCCTCTGTCGAAGAAATAGCGCATACCGGTTGTTACGGGGTTATCGCTAAAATTGCCCTCGTCATCTACCAGGGCCGGTATTGCATCCGGCGGCAAAACCGCGCGTCCCTGCACCAGTGTCAGGTGGAGCCCCACTTGCAAGCCGGGATTGCGCCGGGCAATGACGACCGCCTCGTTGAACGCCCCTCCCCCCGGCATGATCGAGGCGCATGTAAGAAGCCCGTTCTTCCACCCCTGTTCGACCGCCCGGTTGACACCACTGGAAAGCCCGAAGTCATCGGAAGTAATGATCAGTTGTTTCATTTGTAATCCGCACTGGACTCCTTGCGTTTCTTCATATACGCCAGATACTGCTTCCCTTCCTTGATCAGCTTCCGGCGTTCGTCACCATCGACGATCATCCGGCCGATGCTGCGCAGGATGTATTTTGGACGGAAGTAGAACTTGTCATAGAACTCCTCAACCGAATTAAAAATTTCCGTATTGGAGAGGTGCGGGTAGTTGATCACGCATTTCTGGTGACCGCTCTCGTCGAGAAAGTTGTTCGAAGAGATCCAGCCGTTTTCCTGGCAGAGTTTATAGAACTCGGTTCCGGGATACGGCGAAGCCAGTGACGCCTGAATCGAGTCGAGATCAAGCTGTTTTGCATACTCGATCGTATCGCGGATCGTTTCCCTGGTTTCACCGGGTAACCCCATGATGAATGCGCCGTGGATCGAGATGCCCAGCTTCTTGCAGTCCTTGGTAAACTGGGTAGCCTGCGCCCTGGTTACCCCCTTCTTGATATTCTTGAGGATCTGTTCGCTCCCGGATTCGTAGCCGACCACCACATGGCGCAGACCGGCCTCGCGCATGACTTTGAGGGTTTCATAGTCACAGTTGGCGCGGGCATTAATGACCCAGGAAAGTCCCAGCGGCTTGATCAGCTCGGACACGGCCCTGGCATGTTTCTTATCAGCGGAAAAGGTATCGTCGTCGAAGGAGAGTTCGCGCATCTCGGGGATGTTGTCGTTGATCCACTTGACTTCCTCGAAGACGTTCTGCGGGCTGCGGGTGCGCATTTTCTGACCGGAAAAGGTCTGCGGCCAGAGGCAGTAGATGCAGCGGGCCGGACAGCCGCGACTGGTATAAATCGAGACATACGGGTTTTTGAAGTGCGGAATGATGTATTCAGAAACCGGCAGGTCGCGTTTATAGATCGGAGACACAAACGGGAGCGCATCCAGGTCGGTTATCGGTGGGCGGTCGGCAGTATGAATGATCTGTTCATCCTTGATAAAGCTGATGCCGTCCACGCGGTTCCATTCGCGCCCTTCACAGAGTTCCTTGGTGGAATAATCAAACTCGCCGCGACAAACGATGTCGATGGCGCCGTTTCCGGCACGGAGCGATTCCTCCGGCAGAATCGTCACGTGCGGTCCGGTCAGCACTGTCACGATCCCCGGCTTCACCTCTTTAATGCGCCGGGCGGTTTCGATGTCAATCATCAGAGTCGGCGTAGAGGTATACATCACGACCATATCGAACGCCTTGGCGATTTCCAGGCACTGTTCAAGATCGAGCTTCTGAACCGTGGCGTCCACTACGCGGCTCCCCTCGATCATCGCAGCAGGGTAACAGAGCCAGGTTGGATACCAGAAGGAAGTTACTTCTCGGGAAGCCTGATAACGGGCGCCGGCGCCGCCATCAAAGTCCTCGAATGTTGGTGGGTTTAAAAAAAGCGGTTTCATTACAACTCCTTACTTCATATATAAGTGGGTATACGTAGCAGGTATCCCGGTAAAAAGTCAAGATTTAGAACATAAAAGCGCAATATTCTGCAATGTTATCCCATATTACGTCCGATAAACATCATTTGTGGTTTTATTTGATGGGTACTCACTGAAATGGCAAGAAATTCTTTTCCTCTACCTTCCGATTATGGTAGGTAGATAGAGTCAATATACCAACCATCAAAGGAGAAAAAGCGAATGAGCAACAAGAAACCCGAAATAACCTTTAAATATGTTTTTAATTACGGCTATAATCCTTCCTATGTGAACGGTGCCCAAGGGGGCTTTTCACCCCGCGGCGAAATGGTGATCAACTTCTACCTTGAGCGGCAACCGCTGCCGGACGCCATTTCGCATGAGATCACTCCTGAAGGGGCAATCGGCCAGGAGACCCGCGTAGAACCAAAAGACCTGTCCAGCAGCATGGTTCGTTTCGTAGATACCGGTGTTGTCATGAGCTACGAAAATGCCAAAGTGTTTCACGCCTGGTTGGGGGATAAACTGCATGAAGTTGAAGAAATCCACAAAGCCCGCACTGCGTTTGAGCAGACTGAGGCTGCCGGTCAGGCATAACGGCAGCAAAGGGAGGATTCCGTACAGATCATGCCGGGACAACGATACACAAATATGGTGAGCGCCACAATCGTGGCGCTCACGTTCTTTTGTCTGGTGAACCACGCTGCGGCATTCCCGCTTCCGGAACGACTGGAGTTCGAGCTTACCTATACCGGCATCACGGCAGGCCATGCCGTCATGGAGGTCAAGCAGACCGGCACGGATATCCATATCATTTCAACCGCCAGATCTGCAGACTGGCTACGATTCTTTTTTCCGGTAGACGACCGGATCGAATCATTTCTGACATCGGGCTTGCCCCAGCAGCAATTCGGGTCGCCCCGGCTGTATCAGGAGCGAAAACATGAAGGGAGGACGGTAACGAACCGGGAAGCCCATTTTAACCTTCCGGGACTGGAAGTCACTACCATCAATCATCTCAACAAAGAGGAGAAAAAACAGGCTATTACCAAACAAACCTACGATACCCTTTCCTGTTTTTATTATTTCCGCACGATACCGCTCCAGATCGGCGCATCATATTTCATCGATATCTACGATTGCAGCCGCCTTTGGAATACGGAAGTAAAAGTACTGCGCCGGGAAGAACTTGACACCCCTCTGGGGCGATTTAAAACCATCGTAATCCAGCCGCTCCTGAAATCGGAAGGGATCTTTGCCCGGACAGGCGACATGTTCATCTGGCTGACTGACGATGACCGGAGGATCCCGGTTCAGATGAAATCGAAGGTCGTTGTGGGAAGTATCACAGCATCCCTGACCGGGGGAAGTTACTGGCCGAGCGGAAAGTAACGAAGGGAACATAGTCATGATCATTTTCAAAGACGTGCATAAATGGTTCAAGAATCTGCACGTGCTTAACAACATCAATCTGCATGTTACTCCCGGCGAAGTGCTGGTAGTCTGCGGACCGTCCGGTTCCGGAAAATCCACCCTGATCCGCACGATCAACCAGCTCGAACCGATCAGCGAAGGCTCCCTCATCGTGGATGGCATGGATCTCTCCGATAAAAAAACCGACATCAACAAACTGAGGGCGGAAGTCGGCTTCGTTTTTCAGCAGTTCAATCTCTACCCGCACCTCTCGGTTATCACCAACATTACCCTGGCTCCCGTCAAAATCCGTAATATGTCAAGGAAAGATGCGGAAGAGCAGGCCATGATTCTGCTTACGCGTGTCGGATTGGCCGAAAAACGGGACTCATACCCGTCGCAGCTCTCCGGCGGCCAGCAGCAGCGGGTCGCCATTGCGCGCGCCCTGGCAATGAAACCCCGCATCATGCTGTTTGATGAACCGACATCGGCTCTCGATCCCGAGATGATCGGCGAAGTCCTGGCCGTTATGAAAGATCTGGCACTCTCCGGAATGACCATGGTTGTGGTAACGCATGAAATGGGTTTTGCCCGTGAAGTCGCCCATCGGGTGGCATTCATGGCGGATGGTGTCATACTGGAAGAAGCGCCTCCCGAAGATTTTTTCCTGCGGCCACAGCATGAACGCGCCAAACAGTTCCTGCGTCAGCTCTTAACACCTATGCAATGCGAAACCCCCTGATTCCGGCTTACGCCATCACACAAGGAGAAAACATCATGAAAAAACTGGCCACGTTCTGTATGATCACAATTCTTGCCGTTATTACTGCCACAGCCGCCATGGCCGGCGACACACTGGCTGACGCAAAAAAGAAAGGTGTGCTGGTGGTCGGCTGCAAGGACTCACTCCCGCCATTCGGTTATATTGATGAGAAATCCCGCCAGATTGTCGGTTACGACATCGATTTTGTCAACGCCATCGCCCAGAAAATGGGGGTCAAGGTTGAGCTCAAACCGGTTACCTCGGCCAGTCGCATGCCACAGTTGCAGGAAGGGCATATCGATATCATTGCCGCAACCATGACCAAGAATGCCGAACGGGCAAAAGTCATCGACTTCAGCCACACGTACTTCTTTACCGGCCAGAAGTTCATCACCAAAAAGGGGAGCGTCAAGAGCCTGAAGGATCTGGAAGGGAAACGAATCGGCACCGCCAAAGGTTCGACATCGGAGCAGAACGTGAAAAAGGCTATCCCTTCCGCAACCGTACTCTCGTTTGATGACTACCCGCAGGCATTCCTGGCACTGCAACAGGGGAAGGTAGCGGCGGTCACCACCGACGAAGCCATTCTGGCCGGTATCCTCGCCAAAGCCCCGAACAAGACTCAGTTTGAAATTCCGGGTCTGCAGATTTCCGATGAACCGTACGGACTCGGCATGCGCAAAGGAGACACGAAATTTGTCGCTTTTGTCAACAAGACCATACTAGACATGGAAAAAAGCGGCGAAGCGGCAAAAATATTCGAAAAATGGTTCGGTCCTAATACCCAGTTCCATCTGCAGAGAAACTTCAAAATCGCTGCTGATAAGTAAAACGTGCTCAACTACACGTTTGATTGGTCAATCATAACCTCCGGAAAGTATTTCGACTGGCTGGTTTCCGGGCTGCTGACAACCCTCAAGCTGTCTGCCCTCTCCATCGTGCTGGCGTTCCTGCTGGGGCTGCTTATTGCGGTCATGCGCATGGCACAGAGCAGGCCGGTACGCTGGTTCGCCCTCGCCTACCTGGAGTTTTTCCGCAATACGCCGCTGTTGGTACAGATCTTCTTCTGGTATTTCGGTTCGTACAAGATACTGCCAACCATCGTCAATGACTGGCTTAATGAGACCGGCTTCGAATTCGCCGCCGCCGCCATCGCCCTGACCATTTACACCTCGGCCTTTATTGCCGAAGACATCCGCTCCGGCGTCCTCTCTATCCCAAAAGAACAGATGGAGGCCGCCCGGAGCGCCGGTTTTTCATACCTCCGTTCGATGCAGTACATCATCCTGCCACAGGCAATACGCATCACCGTTCCACCACTGGTCAACCAGTTTCTCAATCTGGCCAAAAACTCATCGCTGGCGATGACCATCGGTGTCATGGAGATGACCTATCAGGCCCGGCAGGTTGAAAGTTACACCTTCAAAGGCTTTGAAGCATTCACTGCGGCCACGGTGGTCTATCTGGCCCTCTCGATCATCATCACCGTACTGGTCAACCTGTACAACGACAAAGTGCTGAACATCCACAAGGCCGCCTGACATGGAACCGTTCCTCAATTTTTCGGTCATCACCGACAACTTTACCTACTTCATGATCGGACGTTTTCCCCACGGACCGCTCGGAGGGGTCGGACTGACACTGTATCTGGCAGTGGTTTCCTGCATCCTCTCCTTTTTCGGCGGACTGATCCTGGGACTTCTCAGCATCTCTCGCTTCCCGGCAGTACGCTACCCGGCCCTCGCCTTCATCAACCTGGTACGCGGCATGCCGCTCCTGATGGTGATCTTCTGGATGTATTTCCTGATGCCGGCCCTGTTCGGAAAAATTGCCGAAAACAGTACCGTCATCATGGCGCTGACCCTCTTCACGTCGGCCTATATGTCCCGCATTGTCGTAGCCGGCATCGAAGGAATACCGAAAGGTCAGACCGAAGCGGCCATCTCCACCGGCCTGACATCCTGGCAGGTTATGCGCTACATCGTACTCCCGCAAGGGCTCCGCAACATGATCCCATCGTTCGTCAACCAGTTCGTCTCGCTCATCAAAGACACGTCGCTGGCGTTCATCGTCGGCGTCTCGGAGCTGACCCACGTTGCCACCCAGATCAACAACCGCACCATGGCTTTCCCGACCGAAATTTTCATATTTATCGCCCTGGTGTATTTCATCCTCTGCTATGCCTTTACGTCCCTCTCGCGCTGGCTGGAGAGACGGCTCTCATGGTCGAGAGCCATGTAATCGAGTATGCCCCCTGAAACCCTGTTACCGCTGCTCTTCGGAGCCGCCTTTATCGCCGGCCTGATCGATTCCATCGCCGGTGGGGGCGGGCTGATTACCGTGCCGGTTCTGATGGGAATCGGTCTTCCCCCGCAAGTCGCACTCGGCACCAACAAACTCCAGGCATCCTTCTGTTCCGGCAGCGCCATGCTTCATTTTGTCCGGGCAGGTACCGTAAAATTGAGCGACTGCCGGATCGGCATCCTCTGGACCACGATTGGCGCGGCGCTCGGCGTCGGGACGGTACAACTGCTGGATGCAACCATCCTGAAACAGCTGATTCCCTGGCTGCTGGCGGCAATTGCCGTCTACACCCTGCTGTCGCCGCGCCTTGGAGCGGAAGACTCCCATGCACGGATGAAACCCGGTCTCTTTTACCTGTTGTTCGGACTTTCAATCGGCTTTTATGACGGCTTTTTCGGACCGGGAACAGGGTCGTTCTGGACAATGGCGCTCATGATGCTGCTCGGCTGCTCCATGCTCCGGGCCACCGCCACCACCAAGGTGATGAATTTCACCAGCAATTTTGTGGCGCTGATTTTTTTTCTTTCGGCAGGACAGGTACGCTTTGTCGAGGGGATTGTCATGGGGGCGGGGCAGTTTCTGGGAGCGCGGGTCGGCTCGAAACTGGTCATCAAGCGGGGCACCGCCTTTATTAGGCCGCTGTTTATCACCATGGTTCTGGCACTGGTCGGACGGCTGATCTACCTGAACTTCATGTAGGTTTTGAGAAATACTCCCCCGGCACGCCGCGTGAATGTTATAATGGGTTTACGGGAATGCTATTCTAAGAGGGGTTTGGAGGTAATTATGTCTGCTGCATATGATTCACGAAGGCCACGTACAGTCAAACCGATTTCTCAAGAGCAAGCAAGCGAACTAGTCAAAAAAATGCGGGGTGAACGTGCAGTCTTAGATGATTATAGAGATAAATCACTAAAACTTCATGGGTTGATCTGCGCCAAGTGCGGGCGTGCGTTTGATTCATCAAACCAAAACCTTCTCACCGTTCACCATAAGGATGGAAATCACAATAATAACCCTGCAAATGGGTCTAATTGGGAGAATCTGTGCACCCATTGTCACGATGACGAGCATAGTCGCGGGATTTTGGGCAACTATCTGAGTAATGATTAACAACATCTGCACAAAGCTGAAATAATGTGGACATTCCGTAGTAAGACAGGCACCGCCATATGGATACGTTGCAAGAGATCATATCTACATTTTTAGCAACCGTCCCAAACGCAGGGTTGCTTATCCTATTCCCGATAGCAGCTGCGATAGTTGGCGTTATATCCACGATTGTAACAGCCATAGGTGCTTCACTTGACGAAAAAGCTGCCGTTGAAGAACGTAAAAAGCTGGAAATACGGCTAATGCTTGAACATGAGAGGAAAAAAGAGGACGCCGAGGCCAGAAAGCAAAAAAAAGATGAACGACTAATGAATTGAACCGTTTACATCATATCCATATTTTATCCATACTCTTTCAGCATTACATGCCCTTTTACTTTTCAAGCAGTCCGTAACCAAAAGAACGGTACTTTTCCAGTTTCTGTTTCGCCTTGTTAGAGGCTTTAAGTTTTCCGGCATTTATCCGCCTCAGAGCATCCTCTGTGATGGAAAGGAATTCGATATAGTCGTCTTGATTGAAGGCTTTTTTGGCTTCAAGTATGTACGCTTTAACCGTCTTGAAGTGATAGTGCTTCTCGGGAATGGTGATCCCGTATTGCGGCTGCATCTGTTCTTTGGGCTGTTCTGCAGATCGTTGTTGAGTTGGGGGAGAGAGCGGATTCGGATCAGCCATCTGAGATGCAGGGTTGTATATGTTTGAGGCCGGATTATCAATTCGTGACGCCGGGTTATCGATCTTGTTAGCCGGGTTTTTTATCCTGCCGGCCGGGTTATCAATTTTGTCGGCCGGATTATCGATAGTGAAAGTCGCCGCCATCGCAGGGGTGTGTAAAGTAATCACAAGCACGGCAATTCCCGTGGCTAATGTTGTCAGGGCCATAATGTCCTCCCGCAACCTTCTTAATTCATCCTTCACCTTGTCATTCAATCTCGCGAACTCGCTCTTTTCGGTCTTCAATCAACCTCCTGCGTTCATCTGATTTTTCCTTTTTAATTCGCTGTTGTTCGTCACGTTCGGCTTGCTTACGCTTTATTTCGCTTTGGTATGATTTGTCTTCCATCATTATAAATTTACGCACTATCATTACCGCGAGTATTGTGATTCCGAGTAGAGTTGCGCTGTAGATCAAAAGCGTACTGTCGGTAAGCATGCTTGAAACTAATGTCATAAAGTCTTGCAAGGTGGACACCTATTTAATTAGCCTGAGATCGAAGCCGAAGGGGAGTATGGAAACAACTTTTACTTCATTTATTTGCGGGTGCCGCGGATTGATGAGTACATTGTTCCACTTTCCAGACCTAACTTCGTCTTTCTGAACCTCCCCTTAGATGCCGCTTACTCACCAGGGCGATCCCTATCAATACCAGGACAGCGCCAATACCAAAATAGACATCTATTGTTTCGTGCAGCAGGAACACCCCGAATGACACCCCGAACAAGGGGGACAGAAACAGAAATACCGATAGCTGTGAGGCATTATACCGCCGTAACAACGAAAACCAGGCGAGAAACGCGGCAAATGTAACCACAATCCCCTGATACAGCAGACTCACCCAGGCAATCCGGGTCATGGTATACCTGCTTGCCTGCCCTGTAAGCACAGCGTAGCACAAAAGCACAATAAAGGCTGCGAAAAGCTGATAAAGAAGCGTCTTGATCGGAGGTGCTTCCGACAAACGTGTGTTACGTATGAGCACTGTTGTAGCGGCCCACAAGATCCCTCCAAAAAGGCCCAGGGTATCGCCCCACAGTATCCGTGGGCTGATGCCGTTCTGGAATGAACCACCCGTGAATGCCAAAGTGATGCCGCAAAAAGCGATGGCGACGCCAAGCCATTGATGTCGGCAAAGACGCTCGGACGGAAGAAACCAGTGCAGTGTCAGCGACGTAAAAATCGGTGCCGTGTAAAGAAATACAGACATATGCGAGGCTGTCGTATACCGGAGTCCCTCCGCCACGCACAAAAACTCCACTGAAAAGGCGATCCCCGCGATGATACCGGGGAGCATGGTGCCATCCCGCAGGGTATATTTCTCTTTGCCGTACAACATGACACAGCATACGAGGAAGGTACTGATCCCGAAACGCAAGGCTATCTGCAGGATTGGAGCAATATCGGGCGCTGCCGCCTTGATTGCCACCTGATGCAGACCCAACACCATGCACAAAAGGATCATGCACCCAACCCCGAACCCATCAATGTGTTTCCGTTCAACACTCATTACTCATCTCCTCGACATAATCGCTCCATTGCACCTCACCCCCCGGAGCCGAGTCTATATTTACCATATCACGGCTTAATCACCAATCTCTCAACAATCAATTTCCCACCAGCCCCAATTTTTTAGGTACCTTTTAAGACCGTATAGCTTCTGCCGCTGTCGCTGAAATCGGCATTGAATCCCCCTTAAATTTTGTACGTTTTGTGACACCGGAGTGTCTCTTATAATTTCCATTGTTTCATCCTCCCCTGGCATCTCAGCATTAAATATATATTTTTATTAATTACATAGATACATTAAATATGGACAAGTTTTACTAAAACCGCGGAGGGCCACGTTTACGGGACAAACAATTGTAATTATAGGCAGGTAAACGAACAAATGAGATTTAGAAAAGGGTCTTGAGATACCTGATGACACGATTAAACCTCAAAATTACATAATTTTATATAAATTTACATTATAAATCACGTGCTATACCAGCAATGGCAATAGATAATTGGACAAATTTCGCCGGTTCGGTCTTGGAACCCCAAGAAGCCAAGGATTTAATTTTATCGATAAGTGATTTCATGGGTTCCCGATTTTTGGACGGAGTTGTGGTGCTACAGGTAATAGGCGCGGGAGGTGAATTCCTTGACGTAGGAACGAAATATTTTTTTCAGGAGGATATCGAGGCTGCGAAACTTTTAATATGGCTATTGCTTATTTAAAGTTATGGCAGTATCATTTAATAAAACATTTTCTTATTAAAGGTTTTGCTATGAGAAAAACAGATCTAAGCCCTGAGCGAAGACAGCTTCTTGTGCCAGTGAAAACACACCCTGGCGCGTTTGCCCTTATTCCTCCGCCTACTCCGGGAATAGACCAGTTGATGGGTTTGCGGGGAGTGCAGGACGAGGTAAGCCGGGCCCGCATGGCGTTGGATAATCTGCAAACGTTGTCCAGGGTTCTCCCCAATCCGGACCTTATGACACGGACGGCCGACAGACGCGAGGCAGTTAGAAGTAGCCAAATCGAGGGAACGAGCTCTGATATCAATGATCTGCTGACATATGAGGCTACCGGTAGCAATGAAGGTTTGCCGCCAGACGTTCAGGTAACCCTCAACTATGTAACTTCTCTTGAGTTTGGGCTACAGCAGGTCAGGCAACATGGCCTTGCCGCAATGTCCAGAAAACTGATCGAGGATCTGCATGCATGCTTAATGGATAAGTCGGAATATCGTTGGGTGCCAGGTGCTTTCAGAGATAAACAGAACTGGATTGGCGGGGGAAGGAGCATTGATCAGGCGCGGTTTGTTCCACCTCCGTCCGACTCTCTCGACAGTTGTATTGCTGATTTGGTGTCGGTACTGAGATATGAGCCACCTGAAGAGGATCAACTTGAAATATCGATTGTGACCCGTATGGCGGTTGTCCACGCGCAATTCGAGACAATACATCCTTTTTTCGATGGCAATGGCCGGGTTGGGCGCATTTTTTTACCACTTATGCTCGCCGCAGAAGGATACCCACCGGTCTATTTGGCCGGATATCTTAAAGACAACCAGAGGGAATACTATGATGCTCTGGCAGGCGTTCAACTTCAGGGAAAGTGGGCGGAATGGATAAAATTCTTTGCGCGGGGGGTCGAGTCCGCAGTCCAAGAATCAATAGGAACAGTACTTGGTCTTGAAGCGATCTTGAAGAAATGGAAAGAGATTGTAGACGGGCTTGGCCTGAGAAAACAGTCCGTATTGTACAAATTTCCCGAGCTGATATTAGGGACGCCGGTCTTAACGGCACACAAAGCCAAAGATGCACTGAATATATCATTCCCATCCGCAAGTGCAGCGCTGATACTGATGGAGAAGCATGGTATATTAACGCAGCAGAGCAAGCAGCAGCGCAATCGTGTGTTTTACGCAAAAGAGGTTATTGAGTTGCTTAACAAACCATCGTCAAAGTGACGGTCAAAATCAATCTGGAGAATTCAGGATTCGTCAGGAGATCTCCCGAATCGAAAATCAACAGAGAGCCGGGAAAGGATGTGCCATGAAGAGAATAATTCGACAAACGGTGCTGTCCACTCTTGCCTTCCTCATCTCCACAGCTTTATTAGTTTCCGCCCAAGCCTTGCCTGTTTCTGCTGCAGACCTTGCCGGGACGGAAACGAAGGTTTCAGCGGAGGATAACTGGACCGGCCACATCAGTTACGTTTTAGGATACAAACGGGTAGGGAGCGGATGGTCGCCCGCAAATGACCACGTGGAGTTCGGTATTTTAGATCTTGATTTCAGACGGATGTCGTGGCCTGTGAGTCTGGCTGCCCAACTACTTCTTTCTTACACTGGGGGTGTGCCGGATGGGCTTGC
>CAIYZD010000131.1 GCA_903930585.1 uncultured Geobacteraceae bacterium
AATATATAGAACGTTATCCCGAAATGTGCAGATAATCGGCCTCTTACACGAGTGCAAGCGCTCTCTGGTTTCAACGGCGGTCTCACTAAGTGGTGCTTGTTCTGAATCAAAAAATAACATTATTACCTTATTTATGCAACCATCAGAATGTGCAATATGCTTGTTTTTGTACGTCTATTGGCATATTATGGAGTCATTCCGTATTTCATTCAACCCATGTACGATATATTAATAAACAATGTTTGGCATAGACTGTGCTAACAATAAAACCAAGATACAATTAATATGTGGTGAATGCGCAGCACCGGGTCACAATCCGGAAGCTTTATCACGAGGAAGGGAATAAACCACAAACAGGATCAGCTAAACCGATGTTCTCAGACTTTAGTAAAGGAGGTGGTGGTGGCTCACGTAAAGAAGACTATAGCGATGCTTTTTATCTGATTGTTTTTTAGGTCACATCTTATTAAAGGAGAAAACAAAATGACAACATGCAAGGACTGCACGTATTTTTTTTCAGTCCCGGAGAACGCTGACGATTTTGAGCCCGGAAAAGGTGATTGTGTTACGGAAAAAGAAGACGCCAAGGGAAAGTACTGGCTGTCTAAACCGACGACGAACGCTTCTTTCTCATGCCCGACGTACAACAAATCCAAATAAAATAGTAATCAGGAGGTAAGTTATGGCTACAGTTGCAGAATCCATCAATTATAGAGGCAATGTTATTGATTTTCCCCTGGCCAATCCGGAAGAAAATGCAGTAACTGACGAAATGTTACATGAAAACCTCGCCCGGCCGACTACGGAGAGGACGAAACGGCTTAAAGCACGGTGCCGGTGGAAGCATGCATCCGCAGGCGAGTTCATCGACAGTGAGGTGAGAGCGGGCATCGAAAGGATGCGTTTCATCACCGAAGCGCATAAAGCAAGCGAAGGGCAGCCGGAGGTAATCAGAAGAGCCCTGGGATTGGCTAATATCCTTAACAAGAGCACTCTGGTTCTCCAACAGGATGAATTCATCATCGGCTATCATGCGGAAGACCCTGAGATGTTTCCTCTTTATCCGGAACTCTCCTATATGGCGGTTCAGGACTACCTCATGAGCGATTATTCTCCGCAGCCCAAGGAAGAGGCTGAGGCGATTAACCAATACTGGAGACGTTTCAGTATGCAGTCGAAAGGTGAGCGCTATTTCTCCAAGGAAGACCTCACGAGAATGTACCAGGTGAGCACCATGGAGGCTCCCGGATTTGCTACCGGCTATAACAGCATTACCCCTCCGTATGAGACCATAATGGAAGACGGGTTGCTGAAGCGCATTGAAATAGCCAAAGGCAAGATCCAGCATGCCCAGGAAGAGATGGAAGTAACTCCCTGGAATGCAAATGAAGGCCTGGACTGGATAGCAAAAATTGACGTCTGGAAAGCGATGGTTATCGCTGATGAAGCCGTTATCAATTGGGCCCGGCGACATGCGCGGCTCGCAAAAATCGTAGCAGAAAGTTTTGAGACGGATCCGGCACGGAAAGAAGAACTGCTCGAAATTTCCGACATAAGCCATCGTGTCCCCGCAGAACCGTGCAAAGGGTTAAAAGATGCCTTCCAGGCCAAATGGTATACCTATCTTCTCTGCCACGCCATCGACCGTTATGCGAGCGGCTACGCGCACAAAGAAGATGAACTGCTTGAGCCGTACTACAACATAAGCGTAAATGAAAAATCGTTCCAGCCCATGACGTACACGGACGTTGTCGAACTGGTCGAAATGGAGCGCCTTAAAATTTCCGAACATGGCGCCGGTAAATCCCGTGCATACAGAGAGATCTTCCCCGGTTCGAACGACCTGTTCATCCTTACCGTGGGCGGCACCAAGCCCGGTTATGTGGATGCCTGCAGCGACATGACCGATGCCATCCTGGAAGGAGCACGGAACATCCGCACCACGGAACCGTCCATCGTATTCAGATGGCATCCGAACGGTCGCGTTAAAACCAAGAAACACGTATTCGAGTGCATCCGTGACGGCCTGGGATACCCATCCATCAAGCATGACGTTATCGGCACCGAGCAGATGAAATATTACAGCCAGTTCAGCAAGAATAATAACGGCGCCACCGATGATGAAGCGCACTACTGGGCGCTGGTATTGTGCATGTCTCCAGGCGTATGCGGTCGTCGCAAGACCCAGAAAACACGCTCTGAAGGGGGCGGGTCGATTTTCCCGGCCAAGATGATGGAAATCGTGCTGGCTGACGGATTCGACTGGTCATATTCGGCCATGCAGCTCGGTCCGCATACGGGCGATCCAGCCGACTTCAAAACATTCGATCAGCTCTGGGAAGCCTTCAGAACCCAGTACAAATATGCCGTGAGCACCGTCATCCGCGCCAAGGACGTCTGCCGCTATTTTGAGGGTAAATTCCTGCAGATGCCATTTGTCTCCAGTATTGACGATGGATCAATGGAACTGGGCATAGATGCGGTGGAATTATCCGAGCAGCCGAACGGCTGGCATAACCCCATCACCACCATCGTAGCCGCCAACTCCATGGTTGCCATCAAAAAGCTTATCTACGACGAGCAGAAGTACACCATGCCGCAACTCGTCACCGCACTCCGGGCGAACTGGGAAGGGCATGAGACAATGCGTCAGGACTTCCTGAATGCACCCAAGTGGGGAAATGATGATGACTACGCCGATACCATCATCAAGGATTTCTATGAAGACATCATTGGCGGTGAAATGTCGAAGATTACCAACTAC
>CAIYZD010000132.1 GCA_903930585.1 uncultured Geobacteraceae bacterium
ACCAGATATTTGAAAAGCCGAGAATTTCTTCGCTGATCGGCATGACATCGACTATAAAGCCATTAATCAACCAACGACAGATTGGAGCACCTTCGCATGTGTCCTGAGCAAAGCCTCTTTGAATCAGCTCCTGTTCCAGTTGGTGATACTCCAGCCAGGTGGCAGCTTCGACAATGACATCAACATCCTGTGTCATCCGTACATCAGGGGCAGCCGGATCGGAAATCAAAAACCCTGTTGCCGATCCACCCAGGAATACAACCTTTTCTAGCAGTGTGCCAAGTTTTCTGGCTACATAGAGTACCATCTCAAGATTGTTATATTTGGCCTTCAAAGTTGATCACCCAAACGATTAATAAGTTCCTTGATGGCCAATTCTCGCTCTCTCGCCCGCCCATCACGAATAGCGTCGATTATGGCGAGCAGGGCATACAGCTCCTTATCCTTCAAAGCTGCAGATGGTGCAGATTTGTACAACGGAGAAAACTCATATCCCCGCACTTCTCCTTCAGGATGGGACCATACCGGGGGGACATCGTTTGCGCCAAGCACCAGCATTTCATTCAGGGGATAGGCGGCATAACCGGTTGGGATTCCCCTGGTCAAGGATCCATGTTGCGGGGGATACGCGTACTTCACCCCGTGCACAAGAAACTCTTCCAGGCTTTTCCTGACAGGCATCTTGCGGGATTCGTCAAACAATCGTGCTGCGGTTGCCCGCTTGATTCCGGCGTGGACCTCGGAGGGGCTCATGTAGAGGTCAGCCGCTAACGAAGCAAAGGACCATTCTTTGGTTCTCGCAGCAATCAGTTTGAGCAGGACAACAATGTCTTGGGGCTTCAGTATCATGGGCATATTCTATTCGCGAATAACGAATGAAGCAAGAGGATTATTCACCAGAGCGCATCAACACAACGGAGATATTGTCATAACCACTGTAAAGGGGGGCCAGGGGGGATTTTGTTTGCAGCGTTTACGGCAAATCCCCCTCAATCCCCCTTTATCAAGGGGGAAGCCTTTAAAATCCCCCACTTTTTAAAGGTACCTGGGTCATAAAGGGATTAGGGGGGATTAGCCGTTAAGGTGGCAATCCGCAGTGATTATAAAAACACCTCACCCCATCTCTTAAGCGAAAGCACTCTGCCGAAGGAGTCTGCCTTGATGCGGTATTTTTCATCCGCCGTGATCAGGGTAGCTGACGGGTGAGTCAATGCGGCGGCATGATAAATGGTATCGAAAAGATGATGATTGAGCTGGGTTGAAAGCTGAACCGCTTTGAGATAAACGGAACTTCCCGCTGCTTCGGTATGATCGAACGCCAGCAGTTTCCACGTATGCTGATCTACCTTGTCTGGCACGATCCGGGCAAGCACTGCCAACACTTCGGCGCGCCAGATTGGCGGCTGATAGAAATCTATCCGGTCATCCCGGTATGCCCGCAAGAGTTCAAGAGCTTCATCTGTGTCCTCTTCATCGGGAGATTCAAAGACAAACCACTTGATTGCTACACTGGCATCGACCACGACGACCGGTTTCAATGCCGTACCTCTTCCCGTGCAGCATGAATGGCCTCCGCTGACACGTGCGCTGCCGAGACACGATCCGCTAACAATGCATCAACAGATTCTCTGCGGCACTTAAGGCGCAACTCATGTTCAGCAGCCTGCTGCATCAGCCCGGAGATAACAGCGCTCCGATTAGCACCTGCAAACGCAGTATTGAACAACTCTTTCACATCATCCGGAATACTGTAATTAACAGTTGCCATAGCGATACCACCCCCTCATTTTTCATAATTATTTATACAACATCTTCAACATAATTTACAACAACGATATGGGATTGCCAAAAAAAATCCCGCTGCTTCCAGCGGGACGAATTCAATCAGACTTACTCACCAACCAACTGGCCCTTGGTGAAGAGCGCCCTCAGCCAGTACCCTTCCGCCTCGATATTCTCGCGGCCACCCTCTTCGCGATCAACCAGCGTCACAATACCGAGCACCACCAAGCCCTCTTCTTCAGCACGGCGAACCGCCTTCATCGAGGAACCGCCGGTGGTAACAACATCTTCCACGATGACGACTCTGGTGCCTGCAGGGAGGTTTTTACGCCCTTCCAGCCACTGACCGGTACCATGCCCTTTTGGCTCCTTACGGATGATAAAGGCGTGCATCGACTCTCCGGCAAGGTGAGCAGCAATCGATGTTGCCGTGGCGATTGGGTCCGCCCCGAGCGTAATACCGCCAACTGCCTGGACATTTTCAACGTCCTTGATGGCTTCATAGAACAGCTTGCCGACCAGAAAGCCCCCTTCTGCGTGGAGCGTGGTCTGCTTGCCATCAAAGTAAAAGTCACTCTGACGACCGGAAGCCAGTGTTACCAAACGCTTTTCGTACGACAATTCAATGATGATTTTCTTTAATAGTTCGCGATCACTCATATTCTACAGCCTCCTCTTCAAATAGTCCCATCTGGGGTTTCTCTACTGGTTTTGGGAATGCAACCGGGTAATCCCCGGCAAAACAGGCTTTGC
>CAIYZD010000133.1 GCA_903930585.1 uncultured Geobacteraceae bacterium
AACTTCATCACCCAGGTATCGCCCGCCTGCGACTGCTACGGCCACTCCGACGCTCCTATCGTTAACGACATCGGTATCTGCACCTCCACCGATCCGGTTGCGATAGACCAGGCATGCGCAGATCTGGTTAATGCTGCACACGGCAACGAAGGTTCTGCCCTGCAATCCGGCTTTGAACCGGGTGGCGACAAGTTCCGCGGCTGCTGGCCGGAGATACCGTGGGAGGTCCAACTGGAGCATGGGGAGAAGATCGGGTTGGGGAGCAGGGCGTATGAGCTGGTGAGGGTGTGAGGGGTTAGATCTGCATATCAGAAATCCAGCGGACTCTTCGCTTCTTTGGTTGTCCTGACCGGTACGCAATGAAAACAGAACTCTTGCATTGATCGTTTTGTTGGTCTATATTTTGGCTATAAAAAAGATTTATATAAGGAACCAAAACCATGAGAGCTATTTCAATCAGTAATGACATTATCCCAATTGCAGAATTTAAAACTAATATTTCCAAGTGGTTCAAAACCCTTCAGACATCAAGACATCCGCTTATAATTACCCAAAACAGCAAACCTGCAGGAGTGCTGTTGTCCGCTTCAGATTATGATGACCTGGTGTACCGGAAATCATTTCTTGATTCTGTTGAACGGGGAATTTCTGACACAGAAAATGGGCGAACCCAAACGACTGACGAGCTAAGGAAATCACTACACGCACGAAGAAGTGCGGGCAATCCATGAACGTAACGTGGTCAATGGAAGCTGGCGAAAATCTGGTCGACATTGAGGAGTTCATTGCACGTGACAGCTTGGAGCGCGCTATCCGGTTTGTTGATGCCCTCATTGATCATACAGAGGCTGTTTTGGCTGACAACCCGAGAAGCGGTAGGAGTGTCCCGGAAACAGGCAATCCTGAAATTCGAGAGTTGATTTACCGAGGATACAGAATTGTATACCGATTGAATGGTGATCGGATTGAAATATTTACCGTTTTTGAAGGACACCGACTATTGAGACTGAATGAATTAGGTGTCGATTATCACTAAAGGCTCACCAACAAGCCATCATACCTGCAAAGGATACAATAAATGAGCGACCTGCCAAAATGCCCCACATGCAGCTCCGAATATACCTACGAAGACGGAGAAATGTACGTCTGCCCGGAATGCGCCTTCGAATGGCTGATTACTGCGGCGAAAGAGGCAACGGGAGAACCTGTCGTGCGGGATGCGTTCGGCAACGAGCTTAAAGCCGGGGATTCCATAACCGTCATCAAGGATCTGAAGATCAAGGGTTCGTCATCGGTCGTCAAAACCGGCGTCAAAATAAAGATCATCCGCCTTGTCTCAGGAGATCACGATATCGACTGCAAGATCGACGGTATCGGCGCAATGCAGTTGAAATCGGAGTTTGTTAAAAAAGCGTGAAAGGAAGTAGCGGGTGAAAGCAGTTATCCAACGAGTCACCTCGGCCTCGGTCACTGTTGATGACAGCATCGTCGGCCGGATCGGACAGGGAATCATGATCCTGCTCGGCGTGGAAAAGGGGGATACGGTGGGACAGGCCGACTGGCTGGTCGAAAAGATCCGTGGGCTCCGGATCTTTTCCGACGATGCCGGCAAGATGAACCTCTCTGTGCAGGATATCGGCGGTAGTCTGCTGGTGGTATCCCAGTTCACCCTGGCTGGAAACTGTGCCAAAGGGAAGCGCCCCTCGTTCGATACGGCAGCCCCGACCGACGAAGGAAAACGGTTGTACGAATATTTTGTCGCGACTGCAAAACAGAGCGGCATACCGGTCGAAACCGGGATCTTCCAAGCCGATATGCAGGTTGCGCTGGTTAATGATGGTCCGGTAACCTTTATTCTGGAGAGATAAATCATGAGTCAAGCACTTACCCTCGGTTTCTCCCCCTGCCCCAACGACACCTTCATGTTTTATCCGCTCGTGCATGGTCTGGTCGATACCGGCGGCTTCGCCTGCCGGGAACGGCTGGAGGATGTGGAAACTCTCAACCAGCTGGCGCTTAAAGGGGAGCTGGATGTCAGCAAGGTCTCCTACCACGCGCTCGGGCATATCCGGGACCGGTACGCGCTCCTCCGCTCCGGCAGCGCCCTGGGACGCGGTTGCGGACCGCTGCTGGTAGCGACCACCCCGATCAATCCGGCCAACCTGCGCGGCAAGACCATTGCGATACCGGGACGCTACACCACCGCCAGGTTGCTGCTGCAGCTGTTCGACCCCACTCTGGAACATTTTATCGTCATGCCCTTCAATGAGATCATGGATGCGGTCCTGAGCGGCAACGTGGATGCAGGACTGATCATCCATGAATCGCGCTTCACCTACCACGGATTTGGTCTGCACAAACTGCTCGATCTTGGGGAATGGTGGGAGGGAGAAACCGGTCTGCCAATTCCGCTCGGTGGTATTGTTGCCCGGCGTTCATTGGGAGCGGAAACGATCGGCGCTGTCGAACGCGCACTGAGAAACGGAGTCGAATATGCCCGCAGCCACCCGGATGAGGCGGCCCGCTATATCGGCGAACATGCCCAGGAGATGAGCGCTGAGGTCTGCGCCGCCCATATCGAACTGTACGTCAACGACTTTTCGGCAGATCTGGGTGATGAAGGGATAGAGGCCATTACCTGTCTGATGCTGCGTGCCGAGCAGGCGGGGCTCATCCCGCCATCGCCTCTACCGCTTTTTATACGCTGATGAAAATTTATTTTATGGTATACACTAGATTGCTGCCGGTATGGAGGGGTGTAGATGACGATGAATATGGATCAGGAGTTGCTTGAGGGATTTATCTCCGAAATGAGCGAAATTCTTGAGAAGCTGGACGATGACCTGATTGCTGTCGAAAAAAAACCGGACAATACAGAACTGCTCAATCAAATATTCAGACATGTCCATAATATCAAGGGCGCGTCCGGCATTATGGGGTTTGAACTGCTGATCAGGGTAACCCATGAGGCCGAAAGCATCCTCAATCGGCTTCGCAAAGGGGATATTCCGGTAACCGCGGAGGTTATGGATGTCATTTTGGAAGCTACCAGCCTGGTAAAACAGCTGGTGAATGACATCAAGAGAGGGGATGCGCAGGATCGGGAGATTGGTGAAACTATTGCCAAGCTTGCTCCGTTCATCGCCATGGAGGCATACTCGCTACCGGAGCCTGAAGCACCCGTTGAGGTGGCACCGCAACCCACCGTGACGCCGCAATCTGTACTTCCTCCCGTTTCTCCGGAGACGCCTGCAACTTCACCAGTCTCCCCCAGTGAAGCGGATCCGGTCCCGGCCACCAAAGCCATAAGCATCCCCCCCCCGGCAAAGAGAGCGCCCCCTCCCAGACAGGTGGAGACAAAGGAACCTCTTTCCGACAACAGCACCGTGCGTGTCGATGTAAAGCGACTCGACGACCTGATGAACCAGGTTGGTGAATTGGTGCTGGAACGTAACCGCATGATGCAGATCAACCAGGACCGGCAGCAGGAAGGGGCAGATCAGCTTAACTTCAAAGAGGAGTTTGGCAAGCTTACCAAGCGAATGAGCTTCGTTACGTCGGAATTGCAGATGCAGGTGCTCAAGATGCGCATGATCCCGGTAGGCAACGTTTTCAAAAAGTTTCCCCGCATCGTGCGCAGTGTGTCCCGCGACCTCTGCAAGGAAGTTGATCTGCAAATCATTGGTGAAGAGACCGAGCTCGACCGTTCCGTCGTCGATGAAATCGGCGATCCGCTCATCCACCTGATCCGGAATGCCCTGGATCATGGCCTGGAAACTCCCGAAGAGCGTACCGCATCCGGCAAGCCACGCGTGGGCACGTTGATCCTGTCGGCTGTCCACGAGGGCAACCAGATCATTATCAGTATCAAGGATGACGGCCGCGGGATAGACACCGACAGGGTCGGTCGCAAGGCAATCGAGAAAGGGCTGATTAGTGAGGAGCAGCTGGTTTCCATGAGCCAGCGCGAGATGTTTGACTTGATCTTCCTCCCCGGTTTCTCCACCAAAGACGTAGCATCCGACCTCTCCGGCCGTGGCGTCGGCATGGACGTGGTCAAGACCAACATCAAGAAGCTCAACGGCCTGATCGAAATAAAGAGCGAAAAAGGGGTCGGTTCTGAGTTCATCCTGCGGCTGCCGCTAACCCTGGCTATTATCCAGTCGCTTCTGGTCGAGGTCGAGGGTGAAGTGTACTCCATACCTCTCGCTTCGGTTCTGGAAACCCTGCGGGTTAACCAACGCGAGTTTCACCTCATCGGCGGCCAGGAAGTGCTCAAATTGCGTGATCGTGTACTGCCGCTTCTCCGTTTGCAACGCATCTTCTCGGTACGGCCGATCTACGACCCCGCCGATTTTTGTTATGTCGTCGTCATCGGATCGGCAGACAAGCGCATGGGACTGGTGGTAACACGCCTGGTCGGGCAGCAGGAGGTGGCAATCAAGTCGCTGGGAAATTATCTGGCCAACATACACGGCATTGCCGGCTCTACCATCCTTGGCGATGGCCGGGTTGCCCTGATTGTCGATCCCGTTGCCCTGAGCGACTGTTAACAAGAGAGTGACGAGATGAAATCATGAAGCAAAGCGGCATCCTGCCGGAAAACGACACCAATGAACGGGAAATCACCGTATAAAGCGGACAAGAGGAATTTACATGAAAATGAATTTGTCGTTGAAGGTTTTCTGTATTATCGGCATCACCCTGTTTCTGGGTTTCAGTATTCTCGGCACCACATCCCTCTGGTTAAGCATTGATTCGACGTTGCGACAGCAGAAACTTGCCTCGCAAGGAAACTCTGCCATTATCAGAAAAACGGTTGAAGAGTTCATGTTGAAAGGGGAACGCGAAGCGGTCATTCGCTACATAGAGCAACTCCGTCACGATAAGATTGTAGTCGACCTTGCCATTTTTGGCGAGAATGGCAGGCAACCGGGCAGTACATCGGCTCCGGAACCGGCAGTACTTGACTCGCTCAGGAGCGGAATGTCGCTGCATACCAACGGCGAGGCCAATGGCATTCACACGCTTACCAGCATCATTCCGCTGCCGAACGCCGAACGTTGCAAGGGATGCCACGGCACGGCAAAATTCAACGGCGCCATCAAACTGGTCACTTCGATGCAGGACGGCTACGACGGCGCCAAACGACTCGTGATGCTTCTTCTCGGAGTCGGCGCCGCCTGCTTCATCCTGATTGCGGGAGGAATGTACTTCTTCTTCCGCATCACCATTATCAGTACCATCGTTCAGGTATCGAAAAGCATCCATGCCCTTTCGGAGGGTGGCGGCGACCTGACTGTGCAGCTGCCGGTAAAATCAAACGACGAAATCGGGGTTTTGACCGACGGGGTAAACAACCTGGTCACAAAACTCAGGGATATCATGCTGGAGCTGTACGGTCAGGCCGGCCATGTTGCCATTACCTCCTGCCGTACAATGGCAAGCATAGAGCAGCTGGCAGCTTCAATCTTTGAGTCGAGAGAGCTGGCCGAATCGGTTGCGGTCGCTTCCGAAGAGATGACCGCAACCCTGAACGATGTAGCCGGGACGACGGCCAAGGCGTCGACTCTTTCCCAACAGGTGGATGACTCCGCCAAGGACGGCCAAAATGTCGTGAGTAAAACCGCAGAAAGCATCGAACAGATTCGGGCCGGGGTGGAAGAGACACTGGCGGTCATGAACCGGCTTGAAATTTCCTCCGTGCAGATTGGTGATATTATCGGCCTGATCGAAGATGTGGCAGACCAGACCAATCTACTTGCCCTCAACGCCGCCATCGAAGCCGCCCGCGCCGGTGATGCGGGGCGGGGCTTTGCAGTCGTTGCCAACGAGGTCAAGAACCTCTCCGGCAAGACCTCCACATCGACTCAACAGATAGGAACAATTATTAAAGCAATTCAGAAGGACATCCGTGAAGCGATGAAATCCATCGAATCGGAAAAAGGGCGTGTCGAACATGGCGTAACGAATTCAGCGCGCGCCAGCGACCAGATCACGACTATCCTTAACCTGGCTTCCGAATCAGCCGACATGATCAACTCCATTGCCATCGCCACGGAAGAGCAGAGCGCCACGACCGCAAATATTTCCACCAAAATCCACCAGGTTTCCGAGACGACCGGTGAGATACAGGTCCAGATGGAAAACTCCCTCGCCACGTTCGGAGTACTCTCCCAGACAGCGGAAAAGATCTACAATACGGTTGGAAGATTCAAGGTCGGCAACTACCACGACAGCATCAAAGATCTTGCCGGAGAACTACGTGATCGTGCCACCGCTCGCCTCGAAAAAGCCATCAGCGAAGGCCGCATCACTCGTGAGGCCTTGTTCAGCGCCGATTACAAACCGGTCCCGAATACCATGCCGCAGAAATTCAACACCCCGTTCGACCGCCTGTTCGACGAGATCATTTCGCCCATCCAAGAGGAGATCGTTGCCAGGGACAGCAAACTCTTTTACACGATCTGCCTCGACCGCAACGGATACTGTCCATCGCATAACAAACGGTACACCCAGCCGCTTACCGGCGACCTGCAAAAAGACTCCGGCGGCAACCGCACCAAGCGTATCTTTGACGACAGGACCGGCTTACGCGCCGCCACCAACCAGGAACCGTTCCTTCTGCAAACCTACATGCGCGATACCGGCGAAGTCATGAACGACATGTCGACCCCCATCATCATCGGCGGTAAACACTGGGGTACCGTCCGCATCGGCTATCTCAACGAATACTGAGGTGTTCCGCCATGCACAGACAACGTTCCAAACGAAGGTACTACTGAAATAACATATTTATGGTTTTTCCACTTCTGAAAGGACAATTTTTGTGTCAGGAACGTATCCCTTGTCGGTAACCGGTAATGAAATCAAAAAACTTGGTTATAGTCTCTACATTCGCATTTCTTCGGACCAGATGAAATGTCACTGTAGCTATATCCCGACTGATAAGGGGTCAATGATGACCCGCGAAGAGTTTACAACGTACCTGAATCAGTACAATGTCAATGAGGGGATCGACCTGCAAGCGGTGGAACAGTTCGTTACTAAAGCCACTGCCGGAATACAGCAGGTAGATATTCTGGTGGCGTCCGGAACTCCACCCGTCCCCGGCGGGGATGAGCGTTTGGAGGTAGTAGCCAGGGCCGACGATACGGACATTACGAACGAAGATGGTACGGTGAACATGTACCGGGTGCAGACCTTCATCAACGTCAATAAAGATGACGAGATCGGCATGATTGTCCCCGCCGGAGAAGGCACGCCCGGTAGCAACATCCTGGGCAGGCAGCTCCCGCCTGTTCCGGGTAAACCGTTGAAAATCAAAGTAGGAAGGAACATCCTCCGGGATAACGACGGGAAGCTGATCGCATCCATAACAGGTCGATTCGTACAGACGCCATACGAAATTTCGGTAGAAGACGAATACATCGTACTAGGGGACGTGAATTTCAGAGTCGGCATAATCGACTTCAAGGGGGTAGTTGATGTCCGTGGTGAAATCCTTGACCACTTCAACGTCAAGGCATCCAAGGGAGTAAAAGTTTTCGGCAACGTTGGAGCCTGTGAAATCATCACCGATGGCAACGTCACATTCTGCGGGATGGACGGTCGCAACACGGGACGTATTGTGTCCGGCGGTAATATCTACGCAAACTACCTGCATGATGTTACGATTGAGTGTGCCGGAGACATCGTCGTGTCGGTCGAGATTCACAACTGTACTATCAAGGCCCTCGGCAAGGTCGTGGTCGACAAAGGCGCAATACTGGGCGGCAGCTGTATCGCGCTGGGTGGCATCGAAAGCAAAATAATCGGTTCCAAATCGTCATCCATCCCCACTATCCTCCATGCCGGTACCAGTTACTTCGATCTACATGAAATTGTACGTATTATGGCCGAGATAGAAAGGGTTCAGCGACGGTCTTACACGTCCGTATCGCTCGCGGAGATCACCGAATTGAGGAAGGAGATAGCAGCGTTGTCCGACCGGGTAGCGGCGATCCGGAATAAGGAATATCCAAATAAAAACCCAAAAATCAATGTAAAAGAGATGATGTACGAAAAAACACATATTACTATTGGGGCTTCTACGGAAGACGTTACAGAACAAATCAGCGGCAGCAACAGCATTATAGAGAATACCATCACCGGCGGTTTCAGATATGTGCCGTTCACAAGCTTGTTTGTCAAGGCTGCGGATATCGAACAGTCAATTATCAGCGAGCTTGAGCAGGTATCATTAAACTGCCGGCACCAGCCGTAGCAGTACGCTCTTCGCCATTTCCAGAATCGCCTCGAACGACGTATCCTTCAACGTGCAGACCAGCTTGAAATCCGGGGTGAACTGGTATTTTTTCGGTTCGCCCCGCATCATGCCGATAATGGTGTCGGGTGAGGCGGGGGTGCGGGGGTGGAACGAGATGATCACCGCATGGCCGTCAAAGTCGATCTGGCGCACAATCAGCCGTTTCAGCAGCACCCGCAGCTTCATGATCTCGAACAGGTACGAAGTTGCCAGCGGATACGTGCCGAAACGGTCCAGCACCTCGTTCTGCACGTCCATCACGTCATCCTCCGACTCCGCCTGAGTCAGCTTTTTGTAGATCACCAACCGCTGCCCGGCATCCTTGACGTATGCCTCGGGAATGAAAGCCGGAACTTTCAGGTTGATTTCAGGTTCGACACGCTCGACCATCTCTTCTCCCCGCATCCGGGCTATGGTCTCTTCCAGCATCTGGTTGTACAATTCGAAACCTATTTCGGTGACGGTACCGGATTGGCGGTTGCCGAGCATGTCCCCTGCGCCGCGGATTTCCATGTCGTGGGTGGCGATCCGGAACCCGGCCCCCAACTCGGAGATTTCCTGCAGGACCCGCAGCCGTTCGCGTGCATCGGAACTGATGGCTCCCTCCCCCGGAATCAGCAGATAGGCGTAACCGCGCTGGGTGGAACGCCCCACCCTCCCCCGCAACTGGTAGAGCTGCGACAGACCGAACTTGTCGGCGTGATCGACGATCAGGGTATTGGCATTGGGAATATCAAGACCCGATTCGATGATGGTGGTGCAGAGGAGCAGGTTGGTTTCACCATGCATGAAACCGAGCATGACTTTCTCCAGTTCGTGCTCTCCCATCTGACCATGACCGACAGCAATCCTGGCCTCCGGCACCAGTTGCGCCAGCAGCTCCGCCCGCTTCGCGATGGTCTGGACCCGGTTATGGACGAAGAAAATCTGCCCGCCACGGCGGAGTTCGCGCAGCACCGCTTCGCGGATCAACTCTTCGGAAAAGCGGGAAACGATGGTCTTGACCGAAAGGCGGTCCACCGGAGGGGTATCGATGATCGACAGGTCACGAATCCCCATCATCGACATGTAGAGCGTGCGCGGGATCGGCGTGGCGGTAAGGGTCATGACGTCGACCACGGCCCGGAATGATTTGAGCCGTTCCTTGTCCTTGACGCCGAAGCGTTGTTCCTCGTCGATGATCATCAGACCGAGATCCTTGAAGGCGACATCTTTCTGGAGCATACGGTGGGTACCGATTATGATGTCGATATTCCCCTTTTTGAGGCGTTCCAGTATATCCTTCTGTTCTTTGGGGGTACGAAAACGGG
Source organism: uncultured Geobacteraceae bacterium (assembly GCA_903930585.1). Taxonomy (GTDB): domain Bacteria; phylum Desulfobacterota; class Desulfuromonadia; order Geobacterales; family Pseudopelobacteraceae; genus JACRCG01. The sequence continues at coordinate 9,619 of CAIYZD010000133.1, forward strand.
AAAGCACCTCGACCGTGACCGGATAATCCTTCAGCCGCTCGCGGAACGTTTCGTAATGCTGCTGAGCCAGAATGGTGGTCGGCACGAGAATGCCGACCTGTTTGCCGTCCAGCGCCGACTTGAAGGCACCCCGCAGGGCGACCTCGGTCTTGCCGTAGCCGACATCACCGCAGACGAGGCGATCCATCGGTTTCGAATGCTGCATATCAGCCAGCACATCATTAATTGCCGAGAGCTGGTCCGGCGTTTCCTCCCAGGCGAATGATGCTTCAAACTCGCGGTACATCTCGTCGGGGGGCGAAAACGAGTACCCCTCGCTCAACTGTCGCCGGGCATAGATCTCCAGCAATTCCCCGGCCAGCTCCTCGATGTTTTTACGCGCCTTCCCCTTGGATTTCTCCCACGAAACTCCGCCCAGCTTGTCCAGCGCCGGGCTGCTCCCCTCCGGCCCGACATACCGTTGCACCAGCCCGAGACGGTCCACCGGCAGAAATAATTTGTCCGAACCGGCATACTCCAGCAGCAGAAAATCTCCCGCGGTACTGCCGACACTGATATGTTGCAAGCCGCGATAAAGGCCAATACCGTGATCGATATGCACCATGAAATCGCCAGGTTTCAGTTCGGCGAGGGAAGCGAGCAGCTGTTTCTTGCGCACCTCTGACACGCCGCGCCGCCTGGCCCGCCTGCCGAACAGCTCTTCTTCGGCGATCAGGATCAGGTGTGAAGATGGCAGCCGGAAGCCGCGCGAGATGTCGCCCATGAGAATGGCAATTCCCCCACTCGCAGGCGCTCCGTCTGGGGATGAGGAAATTACTTTGCCAAACCCCGCTTCACTGATGAAACAGGGGAGTTTGTACGGCGTCAGCAACTCCTTAAGCCGTTCGGCCTGCGGCAGCTGGTGGCAGACGATGGCAATTTTCTCCCCGTCGTCAAGCCAGCCGCGCAGCGTACGGGCGAGCGGCGCCAGGGCATTGCTGCTCTCCTTCGACACATTCACCCGTAAGTCGCTGTTGTCCTGACACGGTATGGCAATCTCCGTCCGTTCCGCTCCCCCGGCCATAACGAGGCCGGTCAGTTCGATGACGTGGCGTCCGGAAACTATTTCGTTCAGCTCCCCCTCGCCCAGAAACAGCTCGCCGGCGGGGGAGTGGGCGAATCCGGAAACAGCAGCCTTGGCAACCCCCGCCTCGACCTCGTCACTGGCGCTGAGGCAGGCATAATTAATCGCTTCGGGATCGAGTAAAACAAGCGGGGAAGCGGCAGGGATGTAGTCGAAAATTGTTTCGAGACCGGGGTGGAGCAGCGGTTGCAGAAAATCAATCCCCTGGAAATAGACCGCATTCTGCAGATCGTCCTGAATCAGGCGGCGGCGATTGGCCGGGATGTCAAGATCGTCGCAGAGTTTTTTCAGGCGCGGTGCAATATCCTCCAACAGTTCGTCCGACAGCAGCAGCTCCCGCGACGGGAGCAGCACCAGCTCCTCCACCGGCTGCAACGAGCGCTGCGTCAGCGGATCAAAGGCGCGCATGGTCTCGGCGGTATCACCGAAAAACTCGATCCTGACCGGTGTTGTCAGGTTGGGGGGAAAGATATCCAGAATCCCCCCCCGCACGGCAAAGGTACCGCGATCCTCCACCAAAGGCACGTTGGCATATCCCATCCGGATCAGCCGCGCCAGCAGATCGTCCCGATCAAACTCTTCACCGGCAAGCAGGTAACAGGAGGCGTCATTGAGGGTCTTCCGGGGGAGCACCCGCTGCAGCGCCGCTGCTACCGGTAAAACGGTAATTCGGGAAAGGCCGTTTTGCAGGCGAAAGAGGGTATCCAGACGAGCACCGGTCACATCCGGGTGCGGAGAAGAGGCGGAGAGCGGCGAAGCATCCCAGGCGGGAAAGAGCGCCGCATGCAGATCGCCGCCCGAAAAAAACGTCAGTTCCCGGCAAAATTCCTCGGCAGCTTCCTGCGTTGCCGCGATTACCAGCGGATTGTCAAGGCCCGCCCGGACCAGTTCCGCCACGAGCAACGCAGGAGACGAGCCTTTCAGGCCGGGAACGGAAATACGCCGCTCACCACGACGAAGTGCGGCAATGATATCTATAGTGTGGGGAATACGTGTAGATGTCATAATAGTTAGTTGTGTTTGCGAAGACCGGCTTTAAGCTTCGGCTTACCGTTTTCTATAACAACCCTGAAGGCAATATTTTCGGTACCCAGTTTTGCCGCCAGCTCCGGTTTCTGTTTCTCGATAGTTGCCGCGACAAGTTCGCGGGTGATGGTGTGGTACGGCAGATTGCACGCTTTCCGCGCTTCGCGGAACTCCTGGACAAGACGATCCAGTTCGATTTCCGGCGCTGACTGCGGCGCCTCCACCTTCTTTCGTTCCGGAATATGTTTATTGCGCTGATGCAGATCGCTGATAAAACGGTCTCGCGAATAGCGCCCCTCTTCCATCAGCTTAAGTATCCGGTTCCAGTGTTCGCGATACGTGTTGAGACGGGCCACCAGCATGGTGTAGCGATGTTTGTACATCGTATTTGTAATTTGAACGGCGCTGTAGCGACGCACCAGCTTCCCCACTTCTTCCAGTAACTGGAGTGGTTCCCGCTTTTCCAGACCGATGAAGTACTGTTCGTACTTGAGAATCAGTTCGCCCAGTTTCTGATCGAGGAGTATGACATCTTCTGCAATAGCCATCAGTAAACCTTTAGTGGAGTCAGAAGCTGAGCACTATAGCCAAACCTTCAGATAAGTAAAGATGTAATAATAGCATATAACTTCGCAACTGCGCTAATCTCTTGACGCTTTGACCAACAATCGCATAAAGTGTCAGTATACATCATACCTATTTATGGAGTTATTTGCTATGGGATCACTTGCCTCTATTGTCCTTGCCGCCGGAAAGGGCACCCGCATGAAGTCCGGGCTTATCAAGGTTCTTCACCCTGTCGCCGGAATGCCGATGATCGCGTGGCCGGTTGCCGCAGCCCGCAATGCGGGTTCAGATCCGATTGTGCTGGTTATCGGCCACCAGGCCAACGCGGTACAGAGTACTTTTCGCGGCGCCACCGACATTCGCTGCGCTATGCAGGAAGAACAGCTCGGCACCGGACATGCGGTCGCCTGCGCCCTGGAAGCGTTGTCCGGTTTTCACGGCACGGTGCTGATCCTCTGCGGAGACACTCCCTTGCTCCGGAGCGAAACGCTGACGGCCATGCTGGAATTCCATCGTGATAATCAGGCTGCCGTAACGGTGCTGACCGCCCTGATGGATGATCCGTATGGCTATGGTCGGGTCGTCCGGGATGTCTCCGGGCGGGTAAGCCGCATCGTAGAGCAGAAGGACGCCGATCCGGACGAACAGGAAATTCGTGAGATCAACAGCGGCATCTACTGTATGGATTCGGAATTTCTCTCTGCAAACATCAGGGAGATCGGCAATGACAACGCCCAGAAAGAATATTATTTGACCGATCTGCTGGCGATTGCCGTCCGGAAGGGATTGACCTGTCTGGCTCTGCCAACTGCCGACGCCGACGAAATTATGGGAGTCAATGACCGCGTCCAGCTGGCGGAAGCCGCCCGCGTGCTGCGCCGACGCATCAACCGCAGCCATATGCTGAACGGCGTTACCATTATCGACCCCGATACCACCTATATTGATAACGGTATCACCATCGGCGCCGATACCGTTATTCACCCCGGCTGCCGGATAGGTGAAGGTACAATCATCGGGGAGGGATGCGAAATCGAGGGAAACGTCACCATCATGGACTGCTTGATAGGCGATGAGTGCCATATCAAGGCGGCATCGGTTCTGGAGAGCTCAAAGCTGGGTGAGGACGTGGCGGTCGGGCCGATGGCCCATCTGCGCCCCGGCACACAACTTGGCGCCAAAGTAAAGATCGGCAACTTCGTCGAGACCAAGAAGATTGTCATGGGTGAAGGCTCCAAGGCCTCACATCTGACCTATCTGGGGGATGCCGAACTCGGTCGCAATGTCAATATCGGCTGCGGTACGATAACCTGCAACTACGACGGCGTCAACAAGCATCTCACCGTTATCGGCGACGATGTATTCATCGGCAGCGATGTGCAACTGGTGGCGCCGGTCAGCGTTGGCCACCGCTCCCTGGTGGCAGCCGGCACAACCGTTACGATCGATGTCCCGCCCGATTCGCTGGCCATCTCCCGAGTCCCGCAGGTCAACAAAGAAGGATGGCGGTTGAAAAAAAAGTGACAACTTCCCGCAAAAAAGGCGCTCTTGCATGAGCAACCCGTACCAGGACATTGCAGCAGGCGCGACACTTCTGATCATCGATGGCGATGCCGGTTGTGCCGGGCAGATATGCTCAACGCTCGACGCATCCGGCTATTTCTGCACGAAGATCATCTCTGAAAAGGATGCGCTTGAATGGCTGGGCTCCCACACAGCCGCCCTGATTATTCTTGATTATTCGCTACCGGATATGATCGGAAGTTCTTTTATCGATACACTGCGCAGCAGAGGAATAGAAACTCCTTTTGTTATGACGGGTTCCAATGATGCTGCCGACGTGGCGATTACGGCGATAAAGAACGGTGCGTGCGATTATATTCTCAAGGATGCCTCGTTTCTCGACCGGCTCCCTGCGGTGATTACCCGCACCCTGCAGGAGCAGAAAATCCGGCAGCAGTTGCAGTCGGTCGAAATGGCGTTACGCCAGAGTGAAATGAGGCTGGCCCGGGCTCAAAAGATTGCCCGGATGGGCAGTTGGGAGTGGAATTTTGTCTCCGGCGAGATTTACTGGTCGGACGAACTGTACCGGATTTTCGGTTTCCCGCCGGGACAGCCGGCAATCATTACCATGGATTGGTTGTACACCCTCGTCAGCCCTCTTGATCTGGCCAACTTTAAAAAGGCGCTGCGAACCACCATCAAAAATGGCACCGCTCTCGACATCAACTACCGCATTGTTGCCGCTGATGAAGGGGAGATTGTCGTCAACAGCCAGGGAGAGATCGAGTACGACGAGACAGGCCACGCGTGTTTCCTCTCCGGAACGACGCTGGATATTACCGCCAGGATCAAGGCTGAAAGCGTCATCCAGCAACTGATCAACTTTGACTCCCTGACCGGGCTTCCCAATCGCACCCTTTTGCACGACCGGCTCCATATCGCCATTGCCCAGGCTTCCCGTGACAAAGAACGGCTTGGGGTACTGCTGCTTGATCTCGACCGTTTCAAAGGCATCAATGAAACGCTGGGACACCGGGCGGGGGACAAACTGTTGAAGGCGGTGGCCCAGCGCCTGGTGGCGTGTATCCGCGACAGCGACACTCTGGCACGATTGGGAGGCGACGAATATGTGGCCATCCTGGTTGGCGTAACCCATGACGACAGCATCACCACCGTTGCAAAAAAAATTCTGACGGTCGTATCCGAGCCCTACTACATCGATGGCACGGAGATTTTTTCAACCTGCAGCATCGGCATTGCCGTATACCCGATGGATGGCGAGGACAGCCACACGCTGCTGAAGCATGCCGACCTGGCCATGTACCAGGCCAAAGGCCTGGACAGGAACAATTTCCAGTTTTTCTCGCGCGAACTGAACCGACAGGCGCTGGAGCGAATGATGCTGGAAAGCTCCATGCGCAAGGGGCTTGAGCGTGGTGAATTTTTTCTTGTCTATCAACCGCAGGTAGATACGTGCTCCGGTACCATTTTCGGTATGGAGGCGCTGCTCCGCTGGCGGCATCCCGATATGGGCGTGCTGTCACCTGACCGGTTCATCGGTGTTGCCGAAGACAACGGCCTTATCATTCCGCTTGGCGAATGGGTGCTGCGGACCGCCTGCCGTCAGAACAAAAGCTGGCAGGAACAGGGACTCACCAAGGTGCGCTTTGCCGTCAATCTGTCGGCAAAGCAGTTTGGTCAGTACCATCTCGATGAAATTGTTGCCGCGACACTCCTCGAAACAGGATTGGACCCGGAGTGGCTTGAGCTTGAACTGACCGAAAGTACCATCATGAAGGATGCCGAGCAGAACGCCGCTCTTATGAGAAAATTCAAGACGATTGGGATTTCGCTGGCCATTGACGATTTCGGCACCGGCTATTCCTCGCTTTCATACCTGAAAAACTTCCCGATCAGTCGTCTCAAGATCGACCGTTCCTTTGTACGGGATATCACCACCAACCCCGACGATGCCGCAATCGCCCAGATCATTATCGACATCGCCCGTTCCCTCAACCTGAGCGTCATCGCCGAAGGGGTTGAGACACGCGCCCAGATGCAGTTCCTTTTCTTCCACAATTGCGTCGAAATGCAGGGGTATCTTTTCAGCCGACCGGTACCGGCCGAAGAATTTGCCGAACTGCTCAGAAATGGACTGCAGCAGTGATCGAAGTTTCAGGCGATAACTCTCTCTACCTGCCGTATGAGTGTGAACTTATCGCCGTCCATGACCTGACTCCGGGCGAGAAACTATTCCGACTGCGGCGAACCGACGGCGAACCGCTTGACCATATCCCCGGGCAATTCGTACAGGTGTCCCTGCTCGGGTTGGGGGAAGCCCCCATTTCAGTGGCATCGTCACCGACCCGGGCTGGGGACGGGATTTTCGAACTCGGGGTCCGCCGCGCGGGAAGCCTCACCGGCGCCATGCACCGGATGAAAGCCGGAGACACCCTCGGCATTCGCGGTCCCTTCGGCCGCCCGTTTGACCTGCCGCAGATGCGCAGCCGGGACCTGCTGTTGATCTCCGGTGGATGCGGTCTGGCGCCGATGCGCTCGTTGATCCAGTATTGCGAGGATCGCCCTGCCGATTTCGGTCGCATCTCCATCCTCTACGGTGCCAAAAGCCCGGCTGACCGGCTCTTCAAGGAGGAGTTCGCCGCCTGGGAAGCCTCGGCCCGTTTTGCCTGCAGCATGACAGTTGACAATAGTACCGGGGAAGAGTGCTTTAGCGGCAACATCGGCCTGATTACCTCCCTGATCCCTCCCCTCGCCGTTGTTTCCGATAACACCATTGCGGTCATCATCGGTCCGCCGGTCATGTACCTGGCCGTCATTGCCGAGTTGAAGAAAAAGGGGCTCACTTCCGACCGGATCGTCGTCTCCCTCGAGCGACAAATGCGTTGCGGTGTCGGCAAATGCGGCCACTGTACTATCGAACACCTCTACTGCTGCCAGGATGGGCCGGTATTCCGGCTCGATGAGATTGAAAACCTGCGGGGGGCCCTTTGAGTCAAAGCAGAGGAAACATCCATTGAAGCGAACCCTCACCGTATGCCCTTACTGTGGCGCCGGCTGTATGTTCTATCTGGTCAGCGACAAGGGTCGCCTCGTCGGGGTGGAGCCAAGCACGACTCATCCGGTCAGTCGTGGCGGACTCTGCGTCAAGGGGTGGAATGCGTACGCCTTTGTCCATCATCCCGACCGCCTCACGACCCCGCTGCTGCGCCGTGACGGGGTGCTGAAACCGGCCTCATGGGACGAGGCTCTGAATCTGGTGGTTCAAAAATTGCGCGCAGTTCAAAAAAAGCATGGCGCTGACGCGGTCATGTTCGCCTCCTCGGCCAAGGCGACCAACGAGGAAAACTACCTGCTGATGAAGCTGGCCCGCGCGGTATTCGGCACCAACAATATCGACCATTGCGCCCGCCTCTGCCACTCCTCCACCGTAACCGGACTGGCCGAAACGTTCGGCTCCGGGGCAATGACCAACTCCATCTCCTGTATCGATCAGGCCGACGTTATCCTGGTCATCGGCTCAAACACCACTGAACAACACCCGCTGATCGGCAGCCGGATTTTGAATGCCGTCCGGAACGGGACACACCTGATCGTGGCCGATAACCGCCGTATACGTCTCGCCCGCCACGCCGATCTGCATCTGCGCCACAAGAACGGCAGCGACGTCGCCCTGCTGAATGGCATCATGCACGTCATCATTGCCGAAGAGCTCGAAAACCGGGATTTTATTACCGCCCGCACCGAAAATTTTGCCGCGCTGGCCAAAACCGTAGCCGGTTGGACACCGGAGCGGACCGCTGCCGCCACCGGCCTGGAGACTGGTGAGATCGTTACTGCCGCGCGTCTGTTCGCCGCTGCGGAACGTGGCATGATCGTCTACTCGATGGGAATCACCCAGCATAGCCACGGAGTCGACAACGTCCGCTGCATTGCCGCGCTGGCGATGCTGACCGGCAACGTGGGGCGGCCCGGCACCGGCGTCAATCCGCTGCGCGGACAGAACAATGTGCAGGGGGGGTGCGACATGGGGGCTCTGCCGGACCTCTACAGCGGCTACCAGAAAGTATCGGACCCACTGATGCGGGAAAAATTCGCCCACGCCTGGGGAGTAGCGCAGCTCTCCGCAACTCCGGGGCTTCCGTTGACTCGGGCCATGGATGCCGCCTCTGCGGGACAGCTACAGGCAATGTTCATCATGGGGGAAAATCCGGCTCTCTCCGACCCGGACCTAGGACACGCACGCCGGGTGCTGGAGAATCTGGAACTGCTGGTGGTACAGGACATTTTCATGACCGAAACCGCTGCCCTGGCCGACATCGTGCTGCCGGCAGCCTGCTACGCCGAAAAGGAGGGGACCTTCACCAGCACCGAGCGCCGCATCCAGCGGCTGAGCAAAGCGGTGGAGCCGCCCGGAGTGGCCCGCGCCGATTGGGAGATTATCTGCGCCATCGCCGAACGTGCCGGTTATCAGGGAATGCGCTATGCCGATCCGGCTGCGATTATGGACGAGATCGCCGCCCTGACCCCGATATACGGCGGCATCGCCTATGGCCGCCTCGACCCGCACGGTCTGCAGTGGCCCTGCCCCGACCGGAGCCATCCCGGCACGCCACTGCTGCATACGGAACGGTTCACCCGCGGTACCGGACGGTTCAGCACGGCCTTCCACCACCTGCCGGCCGAACTTCCCGACGCTCAGTACCCCCTGGTGCTCACGACCGGTCGTACCTACTTCCATTGGCATACCGGCAGCATGACCCGCCGCACCCACCTACTCGACAGAGAGGAACCCAGCTCCTTTATCGAACTGCATCCGGACGATGCCGCCCGTCTCGGGGTCCGTAACCGAGATCTACTGCTTGTGTCGAGCCGCCGCGGCAAAGTACGGACAGAGGCACGGGTAACCGACATGGTCATTCCGGGTGTCGTGTTCATGCCGTTTCATTTTGCCGAAGGGGCGGCCAACACCCTTACCAACAATGTGCTCGACCCCGAATCATCCATCCCCGAATTCAAGGTCTGCGCGGTACAGGTGGAAAAACTGCCATGAAAATTATAAGCGACGACCGCCTCGGTCCATTTTTTGACTCCCTTGCACAGACGTGGGAACTGCGGCTGCCAATCCTGCTCCCGGACGGCAGCCGTGTTATCAGCTCTCCGGGTGACGCCCCCCCTGCCCTGCTTGGCGGCGCAGTCCTGAGCAAGCCGACCGCTGCGTTTTTTCCTCAACAGGGAACGATATTCACCACCTCCAAAGAGGGATTGAAGGAACCGGCCGCTCCGGAGCGCCCGCTCTTCGTACTCGGCTTTACCCCCCGTGACCTCGCCTGCCTCCGTTTCATCGATCGTTTTTTTGCCGACGGCCGGAGCGACGACATCTACTTCCGTCAACGTCAACATGCCGTAGTAGCCGGATTGTCCGGGTATTGCGGCCCGAACGGGGCACTGATTCCCCCGGCTGGCGGCGACTGCGATCTGGAATTTTTCCGGTATGAGGGCAACTGGCTGGTCATTCCGTACAGCGAGGCGGGCAGGTCGATTATCGCGGCTCTGCCCGGCTCTGTTCCGCCCGAAGCGGTGGCACTCTACCGCCAGGCCGCGCTGACTCCTCCGGACGAAAATGAGCGACTGCTCCGGCGTGCCTCGGAACTGCTGCGTGCCAACCGCGTCCCCGATTCGTTCTGGGGAGAGATCGGCGACCGCTGCATCGCCTGCACCGGCTGCAATTTGTCCTGTCCCACCTGCACCTGCTTCGGCGTGCAGGATTGGCGATCAGCCAAACAGGTCGAGCGGAGCCGCATGTGGGATTCCTGTCAACTGGACGGTTTCATGCGTGAGGCAAGCGGTCACAACCCGCTCGGGAGCGAAGCACTCCGCACCCGGCGGCGCATCCATCACAAGCTGGCCGCGGATCCGGAAAAATGGGGGGAAATAAGTTGTTTTCTCTGCGGACGTTGCGACGTAGTCTGTCCTACCGGGATCGGGATTATCGCCGTATCGCGGGAGTTGGTTGCGCGATTCGGGTAGACACAAAAACGACAAGTACTATTCCCTGATCTGCTCCAATATCGCTTGGATGTCCGCCTGACCGGCGATCTCGCATTGTTCGTCAAGGACAGAGGCGAGTATTGCTTCGGTGGTCAGGGGGTTAGCCATCACCACGCGGAAAACGGTTATGGTGTCACCATTGTAGCGCCCCGGAGCGAGGCGAGTTCGGGAGACGAAGCTCCTTCCGGCCTCGCGCTGGCGTTTCTGCATGGTTTCGATGATTTTGTCGAGCAGTTCGTTAATGCGGGCTGCCAACTCCGGCGACGCCTGGGCCAGGAGTGTTTGCACCCAGGCCGGGATGTAGCGGTAGGTAAGGATGTTGAGTTCGGGCTCGGATACCAGCTCGAAATCGGGATGGGCGTCGATGCGCCGGGCAAAGCGACTGGCGCGCTCGATACCCTGATCTATGAGCAGTTCATATCCCTTGCGACCAATGATGGAAAGACCGGCATGCACCAGCATGGCCATACCGGGGCGTGATCCTTCAAGGGTGCGACTCCCCAGATCCCTCGAACCCCGACGAATGATATAGGCGGCATGATGTTCGATGGAAGAGAGGGTTGCGGGATCCTTGAACAGTACCATACCGGCGCCCATGGGAACATAGAGTTGTTTGTGAGCGTCGATTGTCACCGAATCGGCCCGTTCGATCCCCTTCAGCAGTCCACGGTAGGTATCGGAAAACAGGGTCGGTCCACCCCAGGCAGCATCCACATGGAAGTGGCACCCCAGCTCCGCGGCCAGATCTGCCATGGCTTCCAGAGGATCGACGTTGCCCGTTTCGGTGGTGCCGCCGATGCCGACAAGGCTCAATAGACGGATCCCCTCGCCTCGCAGCCGTCTGCAGTGTTCCTGAAGCCGTTTCAGGTCGATGCGGTTGTTGTCGTCCGTTTCCACCGCGATGAGGTTGTCCCTGCCGATGCCCAGCAAGTCTGCGGCTTTGCCCAGGGAATAATGTCCGCGGCGGGACACCAGTATGGCCAACCCCTGGCAATCAAGGTGTTGCAGCGCCTTGAGCAGTCCCACCCGCGAGATCCCCTTAAAATCGCCCGAGGGCCCGCAGAGGCGGTTGCGGGCCGTCCAGAGGGCAGTGACGTTGGCAATGGTACCGCCGGAACAGAACGCCCCCAGAGAGTAGCTGCTGTTCTGAATCCACTGGCGGTAAAAATCATCACTGCCGTTGTAGATCAGGCGATGGATCATGGCCAGCACCTGCCGCTCCATGGGTGTAAACGCGCGAGAAGTTTCCACTTTGACCAGATTCTGGTTAAGAGCGGTCAGAATCCGGGAGAGCGGGAGCATAAAATACGGCAGGGCGGAGGTCATATGCCCGATGAACCCCGGTGAGGCCGTGTGCACGGATTGGGAAACAAGTTTTTCCTTGAGGAATTCCGTGTAGTCCGAAACGTAGGTGGGATCTTCCGGGATACGTGACGTGGAAAAATCCATCTCGATTTCGTCGAGATCACGCTCAACAGCAACGATATGTTCCTGCAAAAAACCCATCAGATCATCGGAAATAGCCTGATCGATGCGCCCCAGAGTGGAGTCGGGGGCTTCCGGGATGGTAAAAATCCGGTAGATATTTTCCAGGTTGGCTTGGGCAAGTTCTCTTGATTTTGGCATGGTGTCAGGTCACCGCTTTTCAACTGGTTGAATAAGTTGGCGAAAAGCATGTTTTCGCATGAGATGTAACGCCGTGATAAAAAAACGAATATCCCTGTATACAGAACCGACCCTCCTTCTGTCAAATCCAAAAAGGATGGGGCGGTTGAATCACTTCATACTGAGGTCAAAGTGTGCTATATCTTGCCGTCACTCTGCAACTGAAGGAATCATCATGGCACACGATAAAATCATCATCAAAGGCGCCTGCGAGCACAACCTCAAGTGCATCGACGTCGAAATCCCCCGCGACCAACTGGTCGTCATTACCGGCCTCTCCGGTTCCGGCAAATCCACCCTGGCATTCGATACGATCTACGCCGAGGGGCAACGCCGCTATGTCGAGTCGCTCTCATCCTACGCCCGCCAGTTCCTGGAGCAGATGGAAAAACCGGATGTCGAATCGATAGAGGGGCTGTCGCCGGCCATCTCCATCGAGCAGAAGACCACCAGTAAAAACCCCCGTTCCACAGTCGGTACCGTCACCGAAATTTACGACTACCTCCGGCTGCTGTTTGCCCGGGTCGGGCATCCACACTGTACCGCCTGCAATAAGGAGATCACCTCGCAAACGGTGTCCCAGATGGTGGACCAGATCATGGCATTGCCGGCGGGGACGAAACTGACCCTGCTTGCCCCGATGATCCGCGGCCGCAAAGGTGAATACAAAAAAGAACTCAACCAGCTGCGCAAAGAGGGATTTACCCGCGTTGTGCTCGACGGAGCGCTCCGGGAGCTGTCCGATGACATTGAGATGGACAAAAAGAAAAAGCACGATATCGATATCGTGGTTGACCGGATCGTCGTCAAGGAGAGTATACAGCGCCGTCTGGCCGATTCACTGGAAACGGCCCTGCACCATGCCGACGGGGTGGTAAAAGTGGATGTGGTTACGCCGGTGGCCGATAATTCCGTAGGGGCGCATGGCATGCGCCCTGATGCCGACAAATCTGTTAAACCGGGCGGACGCCGTCCGCCCCCACCAACGACCCTCCTCTTCTCGGAAAAACTCGCGTGCGTCGATTGCGGCTTGTCATACCAGGAAGTTACTCCGCGGCTGTTTTCTTTCAACAACCCCCATGGCGCCTGCCCGGAATGTACCGGACTCGGTACCCGCATGTACTTTGATGCCGATCTGGTCATCCCGAATCAGGAGCTCTCCCTGCGTGAAGGAGCCATCGCACCGTGGGAAAAACGCCTCTCCGGCTGGTTTCACCTGATTCTGGATGCGCTGGCAAAAGCCTATGCGTTCGACATCCGCACCCCCTTCAAGGATCTGTCGGAACAGGTTCGCGACGTGATTCTGAATGGCTCCAAGGGGGAAAAGATTGAATTCTGGTGGGAGGAAGATGGTGAACGCCGCCACACCTACCAGAAGGAATTCGAGGGAGTACTGAACAATCTGCAGCGCCGCTGGCGCGAGACCGAATCAGACGCGGCGCGTGAAGAGCTGGAAAAATATATGAACGTCATGCCCTGTCCGACCTGTCAGGGGGCCCGGCTTCGCCCCGAAGCGCTGCATGTGCTGGTGGGAGGCACGACCATCAGGGATGTGACGGCGCTTTCGATTCGCGACACTCTCCGCTTCTTCGAAGAGTTGACGCTGACCGACAAGGAGCAGGAGATCGCCCGCCGAATCTTGAAGGAAATTCGCGAACGGCTTTCATTCCTGGTCAACGTCGGCCTGGACTACCTGTCGCTCGACCGCACCTCCGGCACCCTCTCCGGGGGCGAGGGGCAGCGCATCCGCCTGGCAACCCAGATCGGTTCAAGCCTGGTCGGCGTGCTGTATATCCTGGATGAACCCTCCATCGGCCTGCATCAGAGGGACAACGCCCGCTTGCTCGGCACGCTCAAACGGTTGCGCGACATCGGCAACACGGTGCTGGTGGTGGAACATGATGAAGAAACCATCCTGGAGGCCGATCATCTGATCGACATGGGACCGGGCGCCGGAGTACATGGCGGCGAAGTCGTGGCCCAGGGGACTCCTGCCATGGTTATGAATAACCCGGCGTCACTGACCGGGCGCTACCTCTCGGGCGAGCTCTCCATCGCCGTTCCGAAGAAACGACGCACGGGGGAGAAGTCACTCCGCATTGTCGGCGCATCCGAGAACAATTTAAAGGATGTCACCGTCGATATCCCGCTCGGCGTCATGACCTGCGTGACCGGCGTTTCCGGTTCCGGCAAGTCAACCCTGATTATCGACACTCTGCACAAGGTGTTGGGACAACGTCTCTACCGGAGCCGCGAAAAGGCCGGCGCCGTGCGGGACGTGCGGGGACTGGAGTTTCTCGACAAGGTCATCAACATCGACCAGTCTCCCATCGGTCGCACCCCGCGCTCCAACCCGGCCACCTATACCGCCGTATTCAGCGATATCCGCGACCTGTTCTCCAACCTCCCCGAATCCAAGCTGCGCGGTTACAAGCCGGGACGCTACTCGTTCAACGTCAAGGGGGGGCGCTGTGAGGCGTGCTCCGGCGACGGCATCATCAAGATCGAGATGCACTTCCTGCCGGATGTCTACGTGGAATGCGAAGTCTGCAAAGGGGCCCGCTACAACCGCGAAACTCTGGAGGTACATTTCAAGGGGAAATCGATTGCTGAAGTGCTCGATATGACCGTCTCGCAGGCGCTGGAATTCATGGGAGCCATTCCTCGTATCAAGAACAAACTGGCCACGCTGGAAGAGGTCGGGCTCGGTTATATCAAGCTGGGGCAGGCGGCCACCACCCTCTCGGGGGGTGAAGCCCAGCGGGTCAAGCTGGCCAAGGAGCTGTCCAAACGCGCCACCGGCCGGACTATTTATATCCTTGACGAACCGACCACCGGCCTGCATTTCCATGATATCGCCAAACTGCTGGAGGTAATTCAACGGCTGGTCGATTCGGGAAATACCATCGTGATCATCGAGCATAATCTTGACGTGATCAAGACAGCCGACTGGGTCATCGACCTGGGGCCGGAAGGGGGCGACCGGGGGGGAGAGATCATCGCGACCGGCACCCCGGAGCAGGTAGCCAGGGTAACCAGATCGTACACGGGGCAGTATTTAAGGAAGTTGCTGTAGATACCAACTAACATCCATACCGGCAGCTCAGCTGACCAGACTCCGCAACAGCGCCAGATTTACGGCGTCCATCTCGTCGTTGTCCCCTTTCGGGGTCTCCAGAATTTTCGGCACCGTGGCAAAACGGGGATCATTCAGGATGAAACGGAACGGATTCAACCCCAGCGCCCCCTGCCCGATATGATCATGCCGGTCGACCCGTGAACCGAGCCCCTTTTTGGAATCGTTGAAGTGAAAACAGTGCAGCCGGTCAAGGCCGATGATCCGGTCGAACTGCGCCATTGTGTCATGATACCCCTCTTGGGTGGCGGTGTCGTACCCGGCTGCAAAGGTATGGCACGTATCGAAGCAGACCCCGAATTTTTCCGGGAACCGTGAACCGGCGATTATCGCACCCAACTCTTCAAACGTCCTCCCCAGGTTACTCCCTTGCCCCGCCGTTGTCTCCAACAGCACCTTCCCCTCGAACCGGGGGACCTCTCCGAAAAGCTGGTCAAATGCCGCAACAACCCGTGCCAGGCCGCTCTGGGGAGAGTCAGCCAGGTGCGATCCGGGGTGCATAACAATCTTGTCGATGCCCAGCCGCACACAGGTTTCCAGCTCATCGCGAAATGCCGCCAGACTTTTGTCGCGAGTTTCCCCCGGTGGGGCGGCCAGATTGATCAGGTAGATATCGTGGGAAATGACCTCATGCAAACCGGAAGCAGCAAGCTTACTGCGAAACAGAACGACATCGGCCTCGCTGACCGGTTTGCCGCGCCACTGGTTGGAGTTGCGGGTAAATACCTGAAGAACATTGCAGCCGGCTGCGACAGCCCGGTCAATGGCGAAGTGCAGCCCCCCCGAGATGGACATGTGGGCACCCAGGTAATCTTTCATCGTGCCGCCTCCGTAAGGTCGCAATAGTTTCCGTAAAAATGGACATCAACCTCATCGCCTGCGGCAAAGTAGCAGCTCTCGGCCGGCAGGACGGCAAGCGCCTGGGCGTCAACCATGGTTTTCAAAATGGCGGTCTGCTGATTACCGGCCGAACCGGCAAACCAGCGTCCCTCTTCATACTCCAGCTTTATCCGGACAATCTGGATCTTGCCCGGTTTTTTGGTTATTTCCTCCCGCAGGATCGCCTTGAACAGTGGGCGCAACACTCGCTGATGCCCCTGCATCTTCAGCAGCGCGGGGCGAACAAATTCCTCGAACGTGATCATGGTTGAGACCGGGTTTCCCGGCAGCGAAAAGACCGGCGTTGCTCCGAACATGGCAAAAGCGGTCGGCCCTCCCGGCTTTACTCCGACTTTCCAAAAGATCCGTTCCGCGCCCATTTTCTCCAGTATCCCCCGCACCAGATCGCAATCTCCAGCCGAAACTCCGGCAGAAGTGATCAGGACATCGGCTTTCAACCCTTCCCGCAGTTTTTCAATATGACTCTCCTCGGTGTCACGAGCGATACCGAGGAGACGGGGGACACATCCTGTCTCCCGAACGGCGGCAGCCAATGAAAGCATATTGCTGTTGACGATTTCTCCCGGACCGGGGCTCCGCCCCAGTTCGATCAGTTCGTCTCCGGTAGAAAGAATCGCCACAACCGGCCGGCGATAGACCGGAACCTGTGCGATACCGAAGTTTGCCAGAATATTTATTTCGGGCGCCCGGATAATCGCCCCGGCATGCACGAAAACGGCGCCGGACATCACATCTTCGCCACGTACGCGGATATGCTGCCCCTTTGTTACCGACTGCTGCAGCGTCACCTCCAGATGACCATCGTCGGTTTCCTCGACCGGTACAACCGCATCACACCCGGAGGGTGTCGGCGCGCCGGTCATGATCCGCACGGCACACCCCTGTTCAACGCCAATACCTTCAGCCTTGGCTCCGGCCGGCAGAAAGCCGGTTACTCTCAGCCGGCAGAGCGGCTGGTTACAATCGGCACTCCGGATCGCATAGCCATCCATGGCCGAATTGTCCCAAAGCGGCATATCCCACGGAGCAATCATGTCCTGTGCCAGTACCTGACCAACGGAATCAAGTAATCCGACCTGTTCGACTCCGACCGGAATGATCTGTTCGAGAATAACCTGACGGGCCCGTTCAAATGTAAGCATACTATTTAACTCCCTTCAAAGCGAAAATCTGCCATAGCATAGCAGAAGATCAATAAAACACAATACGATTGCCAATACCACCGCGATTGCTATAATACGGACACCGACACGATGGGAGGAGCAGTCCCGAATGCCCGATAACACATGCCTCACGCATTTTCCACTTTTCGACAGTCATTTCCATATTATCGACCGCAGGTTTCCGCTGACCCCCAACAACGGCTACCTGCCGGACGATCTGACCTGCAGCGATTACCTGACGCACGTTTCCGCATATGACCTGCGCGGCGGCGCGATTGTTTCCGGGTCATTCCAGTCCTTTGACCAGAGTTATCTGCTGGATGCCCTTCGTACCCTCGGCCCCGGCTTTGTCGGAGTCACCCAGCTTCCCACAACGGCTACCGACGCTGAAATTCTGGAGTTGGACGGAGCGGGAGTTCGGGCCGTACGCTTCAACCTCAAGCGGGGCGGATCGGAAGACGTGCGGCATCTGGACACGATGGCACGGCGGGTACATGAACTGGCCGGCTGGCATGTGGAGCTGTATGTGGATTCGCGGGAACTGGCCGGATTGGTTGAGACGCTGACCGCTCTTCCGGCAGTCAGTATCGACCATCTGGGGTTGGCACGGGAGGGTTTCGGGACGCTGCTCAAGCTGGCCGGATGCGGGGTACGTGTCAAGGCAACCGGTTTCGGCCGGGTGGATTTCGATGTGCCGGACGCGCTCAAACAGCTCCATGCAGCCAATCCTCAGGCTTTGATGTTCGGCACCGATCTCCCCTCTACCCGTGCGCCGCGCCCCTACGCGGACAGCGATTTTCTGCTGGTAGCTGAAACACTGGGGGGCGAAGCGGCGCGGGCTGTTCTGTTCGATAATGCGGAAAATTTTTATCGACCGCTACGGTAACCTACCGGTTACGAATACTTCCCGACAAGCAGCGCCACCTTTTCTTTGGTCGCTGTGGGGATGGCGGCACGGTCGGTGATCACCGCATACCGCATGGCACTGCCGCAGGAGCAGGTCCGTTCAGCGGCAATTTCGGCCACAGCATGACGGATAATGTTTTTTGCCATGGCCACATTTTGATGAATGATCCGGATAATCGCTTCGACCGTCACATCCTCGTGAGAATCGTGCCAGCAGTCATAATCGGTTGACAGCGCGATGATTCCGTAGCAGATCTCGGCCTCCCGCGCAAGCTTGGCTTCGGTCAGGTTGGTCATGCCGATAACCGAGGCCCCCAGAGCCAGATAGGAAAATGATTCGGAACGGGTCGAAAAGGCCGGCCCTTCCATGCAGATGTACGTGCCACCCTTGTGCGTTGTTGCTCCGGCCTGCTGGGCAGCGACAAACAGGGTGTCGGAAAGAGTGCCGCAGACCGGATCGGCGAAGCCGACATGAGCGACAATCCCATCGCCGAAAAAGGTATCCTTCCTGATCCCCTTGGTACGGTCGAAAAACTGATCCGGAATCACGATATGGCCCGGTGCTATGGCATCTTTCAGACTTCCCACCGCCGAGACGGAAATAATCCGCTCCACGCCGAGCGTCTTCATGCCGTAGATGTTGGCGCGGTAGTTGACCTCGGACGGGAGCAGTCGGTGACCCCGGCCATGGCGGGGAAGAAAGACCATCTTTACCCCGTTCAGCACCCCGGTGACATACTCGTCGGAAGGAGCACCGAAGGGGGTTTCAATCGTAATCCGTTCAACCCGCTCCAACCCTTCCATATCATACAGGCCACTGCCGCCAATAACGCCGATAGTTGTTTTGCTCATACTGTCGCTTCCTCTCATGCTTTATATAATTTTGAATTCATCCCTCATCCCCCCGCAATATATCAGAGATGAACCTGATCGTGAAGCCTATTCGGTTGACAAAATACCCTCCGTCACCGTAAAGTTGCTGACACTGGGACCGTTATGATGTCTATCGACACACTCAAACAAAAATTCAAAAAGATCCTTTCACTGGATGCCCATCCCGGGCACATTTCCGCCGGTTTTGCCGTGGGAGTTTTTATCAGCTTCACCCCATTTTTCGGTTTGCACACGCCAATGGCAATCGCATTGGCCTTCCTCCTTCGCCTCAACAAGCTGACCTGCATTACCGGCGCCTGGATCAATACCCCGCTGACAATGGTTCCGGTGCTGGTGGCCAGCTATAATCTGGGACGGTTCCTGCGGGGAAAATCAGCCAAACCGCTCACCTTCACAAACCTTGACTGGCACTCTCTCCAGCCCTACGCCAAGTCTATCCTGCTGGGGAGTTCCATCATCGGATTTCTGGCTGCGGTGGCCGCCTACTTTATCTGCTACTGGCTGGTAACGTTTTTTCGGCGCAAGGACGCCGCGCTGCGGGAGATAACGCGCGAGATGGAAGAGGTTGGCGAAGAACTGGAATAGACCGTATCTACAGGTTGCCGTATTCCCGAGCTCGGGAGTAGAGAAGGATGGCAAACGCCAACCCCGCTATCGGAAACATGAACGCCGTATGAAGTGCCGCAGCCGACATGCCACCGGCCACAGGTCCGTGTGATCCCAGAATGATCCCCATCACCTGCTGCGTTACCGCAGCCCCCATCAATACATAGAAATTCAGCGACGTTAACGCCGTACCGACGATGCCGACCGGAAACATGGAGCGGATAATCGGATAAATCATCACGCCGCTGGAAACGGCAAGGCCGATGACAAAGAAAACCCCCGCCAGCAATGGCCGCGGAATGATTTCCGCCCACCCCTGGAATGCCGTCATGAACAACAGCAGCACCAACTGCCCGGCCACCAGAGTTTTCTTGTAGGACTTGAAAAAGCGCCGGGCAACCGTATCAACCAGCGAACTGCCGACGATAAACCCGATAGAGGTGAACATCAGCATACTGCCGGTTACCTGCCGGGAGAGATGCAGCACCTCCATCAAATACGGCCCTCCCCATAGCGCCTGCAATGCCAGGTAATTGCCGTACCAGAAGAAGGCAATCCCCCCCAGAAGCCAGAAATCGCGCGTTCCGAAAATATCGCCCCACGCCGCCATCAATGACGCCCTGGGGGGAGTTCCATTCTCCTGGGCAGCGTTTTCATCCGGCTTGTCCTGGACCTTGCAGAAAACCAGCAGCGTCACCACTGCCTGGACGATGCCGACGGCCAGAAAAGAGTTCCGCCAGCCGAAGAGCCCGACGGCAAACGCCAAAGGCGCCGTCGCCCCGAGATTACCAAGGTTCCCGAGTGCCACCATGAAGCCGGAGACCCGCCCGAACTCCTGCTTGCTGAACCAGTGACTGAAGAGCGTAAAGGTCGCCATCAACACGGACGCAGTACCGATGCCGATAAACACCCTGGCGACCATCGCAATGGCAAGAGTATCGGCCTGCGAAAAGAGAATGCCACCAAGCGTGGTCAATACGCCGCAGCCGCTGATCACCACTCGGCTACCGAGACGATCGATCATCGGCCCCAGAGGGATCTGAGCGGCGGCATAAACATAGAACAGCACCCCGGAGAGTGAGCCGAGCTGTTCCGGCGTCAGATGCAATTCGCGAGAAATATCGCCGGCAACCACCGCCAGCGAGACCCGGTAAAAATAGACGAGGATATACATCAACGCCAGGGTGGCGAAAATGGTCCAACGCTTGCGTTTATCGGTAACAGAGAAGTTCATGGCGCCAATTTCATAGCAGGATAACCGTCAAAACATTAGTGCATTTTAGATGATATCAGATTACAATTGGCGTCGCTGAGGCTTTCAGTGTAAAAACGCCTTGGATATGGGGTTTATATGGTAAAATCTACAATAGTGTCGTCAACAGTATTCAAGGTTATTGCTATCATGTTACTGACGGCGGTTAATGGGTGGGCTATTCCCGCATATACCCAAAAGTTCGGGGTGGGATGCAAGAGTTGTCATACATCCGGCCCCATGTTAAACGATCATGGTGTGACATTCAAGAGAAACGGGCATACTATTGGCGGGAAAAAGGCTCCACAGGAGGAAAAGAGTAGGCAGAGGGTGCTCAAGGATGATAACGGTTCGGCTTCGAAATCGTCAGACAAGAGCCAAGACAAACCGGGACCAGTCAATAGCGGCGTAACAACAGATCAACCGGCGGCAAAAAGTCCCGCGCCCGACATAGAACAACCTATACCGGAAACCATGATTTACAGCTGGAAAACCGAGGATGGTACACCGTATTTTTCAGATACGCCTCACATGGATATTCTGGATGAGAATATGCCTGCATCGGACAAGGCGAGGAAAAAGATTGCGCGGACCCGATTCAGGCCTCTCCCTGTAATAATTCCGAAACGGACATTGAAGACTGCTGCGAAAGCGGTCGCTCCACGACCGGAAAAACCTGTTTTGCCCGGCTATGATTCCCCCGAATTGCCGGAGACCGGGCACATAGCAATAAAGCCTGAAGAAATGCCGATAAGCTACGAGAAATGCATGGAGCAGATACTGTCAGGGTATCCGACCCCGAAAGATTCGGAAACTGCTATGAAAGAATTTCAAGATGCGGAAAGCAGATGCGCTCCCTTTGAGAAGAAATAGCATCCATAACCACTAGCTTCACAAAAGACGCATTCAACGACTTTAAAAGTGGATATACAATGACATCAGCCCCATCCATTCAAAACCAGCAGGGCTTTACCATGATCGAAATGCTGATTGCCATGTTGATAATGACCGTTGGTGTAATTACCACTTTGAGCATGATCAGTGCATCAATGAGAGCAAATACAAATGCAAACCGGTTGACGACGAAAACGGCGCTGGCCCAGCAGACTGTCGAAGATCTGCTTTCCATGAAATCTGATGACGTAGTCGCTCTCTGTCCAAGCACACTTACCGACTATAACCTGAACATGACCGGTCCCGTGACCGGTACCGCAAATTATCTGACAGTTTCGGGCGCTGGTACGTATAATGCGAAATGCTCTGCAACTCAACTTCCCGCATTACTTCAAATAAATATCAGTGTGTCAACCGTGCCTGATGACGGAGCCCCCTTGCAAACCGCTGTCTACCGGTATCTGGAGTGATCGGGATGTATTCGCAACGCAGAGATCAATACGGGTTCTCCCTGGTGGAATTACTGGTTGTGATGGTGATCTTCGGAATCTTTTCCGGAGCTGTCTACTCCCTGTATATTACCCACCTTAAAACGGCATATTCCCGTGACGAGGTTATTGATGTACAGCAGAACGTCCGTATTGCCATGGATCGTTTGAGCAGAGACATACGCATGGCAGGACTGTTTGTTACCCCTCCCGTTACGAAAACAATGAGCAACTATTCTACCATAAGCATCCGAACCACTCCCATAGATATGACAAGAGTTACGATATCGCAGCTTTTGTCCGAACAGAGTGAAAAATTTGTTGTTACTCCCGCGGCAAATCTCCCCGTCAATATGCCAGTCGGTACTGCCGCCGTCGTTTTGCGCCCTACAACCAAGACACAGATAGGTGGTGTTTTTTCTGTGATCTCGTCAACGACAGCGGGACACCTGGCCGTATCACCACTGCCGACATATCCCAATGTCCCTGTTTTGGGAGATATGGTTTTAAAAGTGGCCACAACTTTTCCGGTGACAATCCGGTACCGTATTGACCGCACCGATACAAGTCTCGGCTGTGATCTCTCTCCATGTCTCATGAGAAACTCGGATGTCATTGCGCAAGGAATCAACAACATCCGCTTTACCTATTATCTTAGTGGAGTAAATACGGATCCTAAAACAGATGCAAGCGTACTGAGCGATGATGATGTCAAAAAAATATCCGCTCTCCGGGTGACTGTTACCGGCATGACAACCAAAAAATCCGGAACGGATAACAGCATTAAAACGCGCGAGCTGGTGACTTTTGTAAAATTGAGGAATTACCGGTGACGTGCGCGGAGCACATTGATACGGCATGCACTGACACGCTGCCGCCTGTACAGCCGTCATGTGCCAACGAGCGCGGAGCGGCTCTGATTATAGTACTGGTCATGCTGCTGCTGCTGACTGTTCTCGGGGCAACGTTACTGTCAACATCCACCACCGACTTGCAGATTGCCGGAAACTATCGAAACAATCAGAGGGCGTTCTATGTCAATGACTATGCCTTTGAGTTATTGAAAACAAGCGATAGCGAAGTGAACGTTTATCTCCGAAGCGATCTGGCTCAAAAAGGCGATACCAGAACATTTACAACTAATCTGCCTACAACCGGAGAGGCGGTCACGTATACTG
This sequence comes from uncultured Geobacteraceae bacterium, assembly GCA_903930585.1. Classification (GTDB taxonomy): domain Bacteria; phylum Desulfobacterota; class Desulfuromonadia; order Geobacterales; family Pseudopelobacteraceae; genus JACRCG01. The sequence continues at coordinate 32,989 of CAIYZD010000133.1, forward strand.
TCTCCAACGTTGGCTGCCTGGGAGGCGCTCCTGCCGGCAGCGGCAGTGATGCCGATTCCAGCAATTACTACAACATCTATGAAATTGAAATTACCGGCAATGGCCCAAACAACGCCAAAACAACTTCCCTGGCAGGAAATCTGTATCAGAGAAGCAGACCGTGCGAATGATCGTAAACGGCATGGAGATTCTATGAAAAAAACAGTTCTTGCGACGATACTGACAGTCCTTATACTGCTGACAACCGTTTCCGGACTCATGGCCGAGAACAGCCCGGAGAGTCTCTTTACCCGTCAAGCCTACAATCCCGCGGTGGTTTATAACGGGTCATTCAGGACAAATGCCATCTATTTTCATAATCGACGCAATCCCGTCTGGTACCCTGGCCTGAAAGAAGAGCTGGATTCCATAAATTGCAAAGCGGCACAGGACAGTTTCAGGAAGAGCGGCAGATGGAATGGTCATTTTGTACAGGGGAGCTCCTGTGGTGAAACGTCCGAACCGACTGAATGGGCAGTTGGTAACTGGCTTAATTTCAGCGCTGTAAAGGGCAAATAGTAAAGAAGGCTATTCGTTACACGTTTCCGGATGTGGAGGTGATGTATGAAGCAGTTGATTACGGTGTTAATTTTATATTCCTTTACGATAGTATGCGCGACAGGCTCGGCTTTTGCGGCATCCTGCGATCAATATCCGGGTGACACCTGGATCTACGGTGGTATAACATCAGTCATCAACCCCAATGTTCTCATCATAATCGACACATCGACCAGTATGAGCGACACCGTACCCGGTACAGCCGGAGATTATGACCCGTCTTCGACATATTCAACGATGAGAGTATGTTACAGCAGCAACAACAGCAATAATTCTTCAAACTGTTCCGCAAATGAGATATATAAGTGGAATTCCTCCAGCAGCAGGTGGGTGGATGACGGCTACACACTTTCCAACGTCACCACAAGCTGCAACAACGCAAATCCCAAGAACCTGCTGTCTACTACCGGCAAGTATACCGGACGTTCACTCAAAACCAACAATACCGCAGGCGCCTGTGCATCAAGCGGAACCAGCATATATGCAACCGGCAACTGGATCAACTGGGATGCCGGCGGAACCGTTAATGTGCCTAAAATCGATGTTGCCCGCACTGTTGTCAAAAATCTGATTTCCAACACTACCGGCGTAAATTTTGGCGTTATGATCTACAGGAGCAGTGACGATCAGGGTTCACGCTTTTTCGATTACAAGGCTGACGGGACAAACAACTACGAAACAACCATCAAGGATATGGATGCCATTTACAGCGGCAGCATAACAAACCGTGATGCCCTGATAGCCTCCATCAACACAACAACCGTCAAAGCGTCTGGGTATACCCCGCTCGCGGAGTCGCTCTATGAAGCGGGCAGGTATTTCGGAGGGGGGCAAAGCGCATTCTCCAATACTGTGGGGCTTTCCGGCACCCCTCTCAAATATACAACCCCTATTACCGCCAGTTGCCAGAAAAACTTCATAATTTTTGTCACCGATGGCATGTCTACATCCGACAACTCATCTATTCTTAAGACAATTTACCCGGCTGGCTGTTCCGGTTCGGCCTGTACCGGCGATTTTGATGGGGACGGAGTAGAACCGGGTGACATGTCCCACAGCATGGACGATGTGGCAAAATACCTTCACGATACCGATCTGCTTTCTGACAGCACCGCCGTAGGCAAAGAGTATACGATCGGTAAACAGTACGTTTCCACTTATACCATCGGTTTTGGCACTGTCGGGGCCGATGCGGACGCAGTTGCTCTTCTTGAACGTACGTCTGACAGCAGTCATGGAAATGGCAAGGCATATCTGTCGACAGATCAATCCGGCCTGACAACAGCCTTTACCCAGATAATCTACGCCATACTGTCGGTAGACACCTCCTTTGTTGCCCCTGTTGTGCCGATAAGCCCTGACAACAGAACATATGGCTCCAACAGGATCTACATGGGGTTCTTCAAGCCTGAAAACCAGACCTACTGGCGCGGCAACCTGAAGAAATACGGTCTCGATGCCAACAACAACATCATCGACAGGAACGGCAACGCTCCTTTTACGCCGACCAGTTTATCTTACTGGAACGCAAGCACAACACCGGATGAGGACAAAGTTGATCTGGGCGGGGCAGGAGCAATGCTGTTGAGTAGAACCACAGCCAGAAACCTCTACACATACACCGGGACAAACGCCGACTTGACCAACACAAGCAATCTGTTCATCAAGACTAACACGGCCATTACGGCAACCACGCTTAATGTTGCCGATGACGCTACAAAGGCCGATCTTGTTGATTTCGTCCAGGGCTATGATACGTACGGCAAGGGTTCAGGAACGACCATCAAACGGGAGTGGCTTTTTGGTGATGTTCTCCATTCCAAGCCGCTGGTAGTCAACTATGCAACCTATACAATGTCATCTGCCAATGAGAGTAACTGTACCGTAAACAAATCAATTATCTATGTCGGCAGCAATGACGGCATGCTGCATGCCATTAATGATTGCGACGGCAGCGAAGCATGGGCCTTCATTCCCCCTGAAGTTTTGCCGAACCTCCAGGAAATCCCGAACGATATTCACACCTACGCGGTGGACGCATCTCCCTCCGTGTATATCTACGATGCCAACAAGGACGGGAATATTGATACAACGACCGACAAGGTAATACTGATGATCGGCCTGAGACGGGGGGGGGGACCGAACAATTACAGCGGCGTAGCAGCGAAAGGCTCGTATTATGCCCTGGATGTCAGTAACCCGGCAACGCCCAGGTATTTATGGAATCTTTCCAATGCGACAACCGGTTTTTCTGAACTGGGAGAAAGCTGGGGAGAGCCGAAAATTGTAAAGATGAAGATCGGAACCGCTTCCAAGGTAGTGGCATTTATTCCGGGAGGGTATGACAATATGAATGAAGACAGCCGATACGGCGCTACCCTCAACTTTACCGGCACGGGTACGGTCAGTAATTCAACCAGCGGCGCCGGGAATCTGATAAGTACCCCCATTACTCCGGCAGTTTCCCCGTTCAGTCCGAAAGGGCGGGGAATCTACGCCGTCGAGATTGCCACGCTGTCCAGCAACGGAACATCAACCATCGCCACAACCCCCACCAGGATCTGGGGAGTCGTACAAGGTTCAACGACCAGCTACACCTCCTCACCAGCCACGGATGCTGGTATGACTTTTCCCATAGTGTCCGACACCACTACACTTGACGTGGACGGCAATGGCTACATCGACCGGCTATATGCAACCGACCTGGGGGGTAATCTGTGGCGTTTCGATGTGGGAAGCACGAATACCGCATCATGGACAGGATATAAAATCTTCAGCGCCAATCCGGCTTCGGGCGCAGATACGGGACGCAAACTTTTCTTCAAGCCGGTTGCGACGTTAGATACCAAAGCGACCGTATCTTCACGAGGCCTTGATGCATTGATTTTCATGGGAAGTGGCGATCGTGAGCATCCTACGAATACGTCCGTAGTTGACAGGATATATGCCGTTAAAGACAAGGGGCAGACCAGCAGCAAAACGGAAGCTGATCTCACCGACGTCACCACCAATGATCTCCAGGGGGCAACGGCCACCAACGCTACGGTAAACTCCCTTTTGAGCAGCCTGAACTCATCGTACGGCTGGTATATACAGCTGAGTCAGAATAGTGGTGAAAAGGTACTGGCGCAACCGGTGCTTTCAAACAAGATTGCCTACTTAACTTCGTTCACCCCTGGAGCATCAATCAATGTCGATCCCTGCCGCCCTTCCAACCTGGGAACAAGCCGTCTTTATGTGCTTAATTACGCTACCGGCGAAGCGGTTATGAATTATGATACCAGCAACGACGGTTCCCTCTCATCAACCACAAATAAAAGGGCAATATCAGGCGGGGCGGTCCTCCAGCGGAGTGACAGGTCAAAAACACTCGGATCCGGCATCGCTTCCGGTGTTGTAATTGTGGGTAACAAAGCGTTGATAGGGGACGAAGGTGAAATTAAAACGGAGATGACCAAAGCAGGATCCCCCGGGAGCTCGGGTGGAAGGATAATCAATCTCTATTGGGGTCAGAAGTAGTAAATCCGGAAAACTGCCATGAAGAAAACAGGCTTGTTAACATATAACCGGTTGCTTTCCCGTACCGGTTTTACCCTGACCGAAGTGATATTAGGTATCGGCTTGATGGCGATACTCAGCGCTATGGCCCTGCCGTCATTTATTGGATGGCGGCGGAATCTGTATTTCAAACAGGCCGCAAGTGATATTGCCAATTCGCTTAAGACTGCAAAAAGCAAGGCAATTACATTAAATCAGCAGTATGGAGTTCAATTTGTTCCTGCGGATAGATCTTACCAGTTCGGCAAATACAGTACCAATCAATGGGTATATTTCGGGAACAAAGGATACCTGTCAAACCAGGTCGTAATGAACTTGAACGGAACAGCCAGCGCCAACACCCCGCCAACTCCAAACATCTGGTTCGATACAAATGGCGCCAGTTTTAACAATTACAGCATTCGTATCAAGGATGCAACCACAGTCAAATATACCGTTTCTGTGGAAAGGTCAGGCAGGATCAGGAATACCAGGATAAAATGATCCGGTTTCAAGTACGTCGGGGACGGAGGTGACACACGGATGCAGGTTGCCTACCGAGCTGCACCCTACGGCGCCGGCGGCGCCGGAACCACTCTCATCCACCCTTTCGGACATTGCTTCACGTACGGATAATACCCCTGCGGATCCTGGCAATAGTACCAGTACACCTGTTCCGGCAGCGGTGCAGGGGCATACTGCGGCGCCGGTTGCACATACACTTCGGGCAGAGGTTGCTGGATGATGACCGGCACCGGAGCGTAATACACTTCATGTGGGTAGGAATAATAGGGATGAGACAACTCCCACAATCCGATACCGAGTCCCAGACCGACTACCGGCCACCATCCCGGGCCGCCCCGTCCGCCGCCATGAAAATGTTCGGCCTGACCTGACCCCGCGCACATAAAAAGCAGTGCGATAACGCTCACCAACATACCCATATACTTTTTCATATAAACCTCCACATCACTACAACCGTAATCCTTGATGTCACACCCAACCGCTACTTCTACGTAACATCAGTGTAGTCTTTAATTGTGGAGTAAATAAGGAATAAATAAGGATTTTAACAAGAGTACCATGACCGCCAGGAGCGTTCTGCCGCTATGTCGTCTGATACGTTCCGTTTTGGCATAAAACCGTCAGTACCGATTAAAAAGCAGATAAATATCATCCACAAAGACGACAAACAGCACAAAGATAATAATTATGCTGAATAATGCCACGGAAGACAGAAAGTCATATTGTATCCAAGGGAAAGGGGTCCGGTTTGTCCCGTGAGCATACTCAGTGACAGAAGTTTTATCGCAACCCGGACGTTCACGGGAAGCAATCCCGAACATCAGATCAACTTTCCTGTATGCCTCTTGGAGTTTTTCCGTATCCAATTCTGAATCATCATTGTTATTCCACTCACCATCCGCCTGCAAGGAAACCTCCTGTTTAGATGGTTATGAATCGTACAATCAACATTTACTTCCTACAATTTCGGATTTTTGCTCTGTTCCGTCAAGAAAAAATACCATATCAGAACAGTATTGACATTTTCGAACAGCGCTGTTATCTTGCATACGAGAGTTATTGCACGTACCAAACCCACCAGCGAGCCCACGCATCATGAAAGGACATCTTCGGGAATTATGGCTAAATCCGATGCAATGTCCGCTCCTGGAGTCAGGGTTTCGGCTTAAAAGATTAACTCATCAATATATCTTGTATACTAGACATGTTGGAGCAATTCGTACTCAGCTTTACATTCCGCTATAATGAAAAATGTGGAGGTACTTAATGGATATCAGGGCAAAGGTTGAACGACTCACGGCGCGTATGCACGACGGTCCCCAGTATACAACTCAAGGTGCTGTGTTGTTTGTAGACCTGGAACAGAAAAAATTCTTTTCCCGCTACCTGCCGAAAGATGTAATTCATACGGTTCTCACCAACCGCGGGGCAAACATGTATCTGCTCTACAATCTTCTGCTGGATGGAAAAGATCCGCTGGATCCACAAATTCCGATTATTTTCGGAAGCGGCGCCCTGACGGGAACCGTTCCCACGGCCACGCGCGGCAATGTCAGCAGCATCTCTCCGGAAAGCTATGCCATCCTCGACAGTAACTGCGGCGACGCCTTTCCCACGTTTCTCAAATTTCATGGCTACGACCATCTGGTCCTGTACGGTCAGGCCACTGACTGGACCCTGCTCAAAATTTCCGGTCAGGAGGTCAGCTTCCATGATGCCACACCTTATCTGGGTATGGATAACCATGATGTCACGCAAGCGGTGGAAAGGGATTTTTCCTGCACCGAGCGCAAGGATATGGCCATGGCCCGCATTACCAGTGCGGGAGAGAACCTGAATCTCTTCGCCGGCATCATGGGCGGCGTCAAGGCGATCTATGCGCGGGGTGGTGGCGGGGCCAAAATGGGTTCCCTCAGACTCAAGGCAATCATGATCCAGGGGCGCGGAGAGCAACCCGCTCTTTCTCCGGCCTTCAAGGAGAACAACCGGGCCATTGCCCAAAAGATCCTCTCTGCCAGCGTCATCAAGAATGCCCTGAAAACGGTCGGCACCCCTTTCCTTTACAAGCCGAGCCGCATTCTCGGCGCCATGGGGACCAGAAACAACCAGGAGACCAGCTGGAGTGATTCACTTGATGCCGACAACTTTGACGTCTATCGACCAGGTATGGACGGATGCCTCAAATGTCCGGTCCGCTGTCGGCCACTCAACGACCTTACCCCCGAAGGGAAAGGGGGGTGGGGAACTGCCGCACTCAAGGGGCTGACCGGCAACGCCAGCTACGATCAAGCTCAGGCAAGAGTCGAACATGGTAAGGCAAAAACGTACCGGGGAATCAACAATGACGACAGGTTTGACCGATACGACAGGGGTGACGGTCCCGAATACACCACCCTGCAGAAGATGGGTCCCATGATCGGCATCAGCGAGCCGGAGCAGGTTGTGCGACTGAACAATATCCTCAATGAGCTCGGACTTGACTCGGCCGGCGCCGGCAGCGCCATTTCCTGGGCCATGGAACTCTACCAGAGGGGGATCATCACGGATAAGGAAACCGGAGGGCTCGATCTGAGCTGGGGCAATTACCCGGTGGTGGAAAAGCTGCTCTTCATGTCCGCCAAACGGGAGGGCTTTGGCGATGTCATTGCCGATTCCAGCCGGGCGGCGGACAAGGGCAAGTATCCCGCGGAGGCTCTGAAATACCGGATGACGATCAAGGGACTGGCCCAGTCCGATCCCCACGATGCGCGCATTCTCAAGGGGTTCGCTCTTGGTCTTGCCGTAGCGACCCGCGGCATGGATCATCTCCGCAATCGCCCCACACTGGAGATAAATGCCAAGATCAACTCAAACCGTAAAATCAAGGCCGCCCTGTATGGTGGCGATGTGGCTCCGGAACCTACCGGCTATCAAGGCAAGGAATATGCGGTCCGCCGCTGCGAAAACAGTTATGCCGTCGGTGACTCGGTCGGCATGTGCCGCTTTACGACCAAGTATTTCAATTCCCCTTCGACGGCCGATAACGAGGACTTTTCCGGACAACTCACCGAACTGACGGGAGAGTCGTTCACCGGAGAGCAACTCAACGAGATCGGTCGCAACATCACGGGACTGGAGCGGCTGATAAATGCGCGGATCGGACTGACCGAAAAGGACGATACCCTGCCCGACCGGTGGTTCGACGAAGAGATCACGGTTGGCCAGTTTGCAGGAGAGAAAATCGACCGGGCACAATTCGCGGAGCTCAAGTCACGTTTTTACGCGGTGACCGGTTTGAATGCTTCCGGAGTACCGGCACTGGAGTGGCACCGGAAACTGGCCGGGGTGATCACAGGATTTGCCGTCAAGGTCTGGCTTCCCTATGGCTTGCCGGGTGCTCCGGAAGGAGCGGTCATCGTAGACCAACCGGTTGGCACTGTAGCCGAGCTACGCGAGGCGCTGAAAAACAGGCTTCCCCATGCGGTACTGCAGTTGGAGGATAGCAGCCTGAATGTTGTGGTTAATGGCTCCGTGGTGCTTTCCAATGAGCAGGCTGTTCCTGTTACGAATGGAGATGAGGTTACTATTATGGCCATGCTCGCCGGCGGGTGAAGCAAGCTTTATCTGCTTCACCCGCCGGCGATATCCGTGGCAGCGGGGTGTAACTTCGAGCCCTTCTTATATGCTCTTTTGGCGCTTACCTGGCGTAGTAACCGACACCCACCAGAAAGTTGCCTACCTTACGTACAAAGGTATGCTTTTTCTCATTCTTGCTTGTCACCGGGTTACGCCAGACATAATCAAGCTCGCCTTGTCCCTTCGCTTTGACGATGGAAACCATCTCCTTGATAATCGGCTTGCCGGTGGGATCGGTCAGGGTTTGCGCGTCGCTGCCGACAAGACGCGGAGAAGCTCCATGGGCGCGAAAAAGTTTCTTGTCGATATCGATGACGAATACATACAAATCGTCCTCAATGTACTTGCCACCCAGATCATTAAATGCTGTAAATGCACTCTCGGGATCATTTTTTACCGCTTCCGAAGCCCTGTTCAGCATGTCTTTTGCCTGCTTGGCCGATGCCCGTGGGATGTAATACCCCACGGATAGTATTGCATCCCCAACTTTCTGGAAATAGGCGACCTTGCGTTCCACTTTGCGATCAACACGATTCAGCCAGCGGTACTCCACGGAACCGGAATTCTGGGACTTGGCAATATCCAGCATTTCCCGAAAGAACGGCTTTCCTTCCGCGTCACGCAGGTTGGTAATGTTGGTGCCGATCAGGGCCGATGATGATCCGCCACTCGACAGCATGACGCCATTCGTGTTGATCACATATACATACAGATCGCCCTGGATGAATTCACCCTGGCGCATGAATGCGGCCAAAGCCAGCTCTTTTTTCTCCCGATAAGAGGCAACTGCACGATCAAGCAGTTCCTTGGCACGCTTGGCGTCATCGCGGCTGTCCGCTGCAGGTTCCGGTTTTGCCGCGGATTTTTCAGCGGCACAGACAATGCCGGAGAACATCGTGGAAAGCAGCAGGGATACAATAAAAGCCATACAAACGAAGCGGACAGTTCTTGCAAACGGATTGTTTTTTGATTCGATGAACATGTGATTCACCTCGGAGTTACAATTTTTTTATTCACGTCATCGCGCTGGCACGTTCGGCTTGTGCTGTGGCGTCCTATTTCTTAAAATCCGGTTTACGTTTTTCCAGGAAGGCATACACCCCTTCCTTGGAGGCATCGATACAGGAGATGTCACCGCTCCCCTGGTAGTTGATCTCCAGAGCTGCTTCCAGTGAACCGGCGGCTGCCGCCTGGTTAACGACCCGTGCCACGATGGACAGAGCCTCTTTGCTCAGAGCCATTTTGCCCGCAACCGGGTTTTCGGGTACGGTGAACTCGACAATATTGACCGGGGCATCGCTGATGCGCGGAACATTGCCGATGAGTCGGTTGACTTCGCTGATGGCGGCATCGATCATTTCAATGTAGCCGTTGGTAACCTGTTTGACGATGCCGATCTCCTGGGCCTCTTTGACGGTCAGGCGCTTGGCCGCGCCGATCATGGCGTTGAAGGTCTCGGAGGCGTGCGGCCATTTGCGGTAAGGAATAACCGCCCCACCCATGCCGGGCAGGATCCCCAGGGTGATTTCCGGCAGTTGGAAGAAGGCATCCTTGTCGGCTACCAGGCTGTGGCAGCGCAGGGCCACTTCAACACCGCCCCCCATGGCCAGACCGTTTACTGCGGCGACGACCGGCTTGTCCATCTTGTCCATGAAGTGCAGGACTTCCGAGTTGCCCCGGGCCAGATCCACCCCGGCGGTATGGTTGTCGATGGTGGCAATGAAGCCGTTGATGTCGGCTCCGGCGCAGAATGCCTTGGTGCCGTAACCGGTGATGACGAAGCCTTTAACAGCCGGATCGTTGGCCCCTTTTTTCAGTTCGGTGAGAATCTCGCTGCAGGTACCGCCTCCCAGTGAGTTGGCGACCTGGGGACGACGGATTGTGATGATCCGTACCCCTTCCTTGTCATCCACCAGGATGTCACGGGAGAAGTTCAGGTAGTCGGCAATCGGTCGTTTGGCACGGGGGAAACCGGGACGCTCATTATTGAAAGCGGCCATGATGCGCTCCACTTCCCGGGTGCCCATCTCTTCCATGATGTCGAAGACACCTTTCTTGAAGCCCAGGGCGATCAGGCTGCCGAAGTTCAGGTCTTCACGGGTACCGATGGTACGGTCGGCGATGTCGAAACATTGGGAGAAGACCAGACCGATCATGCGATCACGGATCCATTCCTTGAGGTCTTCAGGTACGTCGATTCTGGTGCCCGGTTTGGCCACGTTCCACTTATCGACGGACAAGAGGACCGGTGAAGGGGCATAGCATGCCCGCTCGGCGGTGCGGCGCAGTTGTGATTCATAGGTAATCGGGTTGCCGCCGGCCATGTTGAGGACGAAGAAGGGGCCGGCGCCGACCCACTCTTCACAGACGGAGTCGACCTGGTAGGTGGTTGCTTTGTCCACCAGGTAGGCGGCTTCGTTGGTCCAGTTCTCAAAGACGCGGTTGAGCAGGAAGGAGAAGACGTTATCGGTGACGACCGGTGCTTTGCCGGTGTTGGCGAAGAACCAGATCAGATAGTTGAGCAGTTCCCGGCTGGCTCCTTCCCAGTTGATTACTTCCACGGCCATGCTGCGCCAGGCCGGGGCAAAGAAGTGGGTGATGGTGGAGCGCTCGGGGTGTTTCATGCCACTGAAGATCTGCTGGGCCGGGATTCCGCTGGTGTTGGAGGTCAGGACGCATCTTTCGTCGACAATCTCTTCCAACTGAGCGAAGATCTTCCGCTTCAGGGGCAGACTTTCGGTGGCTGCTTCAATGACCAGTCCGCAGTTTTTAAGCTGGCTGTAGTCGGTGGTGTAGACGATGTTGCCCAGGATCTGGTCGGCTTCAGCCTGGGTCATCTTCCGGCGGTCGAGCCCTTTCTGGGCGTAGGATTGAAAACGCTTTTCGGCTTTCTTGAGCGGTTCCTCAGCCACGTCCACCAGATAGAGTTTCTTGTCCGGTGCCCCGGTCCTCAGGTAGTAGGCGATGTCCGGGCCGATATGGCCGGCGCCGATGACCGCCATTTCGTCCGGGATGGGACGGTCGGTCTGGACCAGGTAAGGGTTGAAGTAGGATGGGTAGAGTTTCTTTTCAGCGGCCATGGGTTCTCTCCTTGATGATTGAATACGATATATGCGTCTCGATATGGTTTTAGTTCACCTTGATTACGATTGATGCGGCGGTGTCACCGGCGGCGCAACCGGAGAAGAGCAGGTAGCCGCCACCTTTTGCGGCCACCTCCTCGATCCCTTCGATCATCAGACGGGCGCCGGTAGGCGCCTGGGGATGGCCGTATATCAATGAGGAGCCGAAGTTGTTCATGCTGTTAACATCCAGACCGAGGGTTTTCGCCATGGCGATGTCGTTGGCGGCAAAGGGGTTATGCGTCTTGACCGCTTTTACATCAGCCACTTTTATGCCGGCCCGGTCGAGCGCCATCTGGGCGGACGGGGCGACGGCGGCGGCCATATAGGCTTTTTTCGTGCGGGCGTAGCCGAAGGAGAGAAGCTGGATTTCGATGTTCGGGTCGGCGCTCAGTTCGCGCGCTTTGTCCCGGGTAGTTACCGAAACCCCGCAGTTGCCGTCGGCCGGGAAGGTCTGAGCGCCGAAGGTGTGGACGCCGTCCGGGAGGACGGGACGCAGGCCGGCAAGTCCTTCCGCCGTGGTCGGCATGACCCCTTCATCGGCTTCAACGGTGATGGTTTTCTTCTTGGATATCTGTACTTCGACCGGGAACATGTAGCGTTTCTGGAATTCACGGTCGTTGGCCAGGGCGTCCTGGTACTGTGCGTAGCGCCTGAGGGTGAGTTCATCGCACTGTTCGCGGGTGATGCCGGCCTCTTTGCTGACGTTCTCGGCGGTCTGGATCATCGCCTGGCCGGCCCATGGATCTTTGTTAACGTTGTCCATGAACCAGTCTTCGGCGATCGGTTTGCCGCCGGGGCCGTTCGGGTTCGGCCAGATGGCGTGCGGGCCGTTGGAGCAGCGGTCGGCCAGCAGGCACCAGCTGTTTTCAAACATGCCGGTTTCAATCCCCTGGCCGGCCTGGTAGAGGGAGAAGGCAGAGGTGGAGCAGGCCTGGGTGATGAGGACGCCGGGGGAGTTCACGGCGCCCAGCATGGCGGCGGCCCAGGGACCGGTGTAGAACCAGGACTGCTGGTAGACGGTACTGCCGACAAATACGTATTCGATGGCCATCGGGTCCCACCCTTTGCTCTCCAGAAAACGTTTGGAGGTGGCAGCGCCGAGGGCGATGGCGTTCTCATTGGCCAGTGTCCCCTGCCATTTGACAAACGGGGTGCTGTAGTAGCCGCGATAGGGGATGAATGCTTTGGTTAACATGGATGTTCCTCCTCGTGTAAAATAAATGGCATAAACTGGTATTATATCATGGTATGATTACCCGTAAAAAAGATATTGTCAATCAGGCACCTTTTCAATACAGAGTACCCAATTAGGTACCCTGAACCGTCTACCGGAGATTTGGGAAAATGGAAGAGAGTTATCAACCACAAGGAAAATTCCAGTACCGGGGCAAGGAGTACTACTGTCCGGTGGACGTGACCCTGGCCATTATTGGCGGGAAATGGAAACCGGCCATCCTTTGGCACCTCAAAAAAAGAACCATGCGCTTTTCCGAATTGCAGCGCAGATTTCCCGACACGACACGAAAAATGCTGACCCAGCAACTGCGGGAACTGGAAGCTGACGGGGTGATCCAGCGTAAGGTCTATGCCGAGGTACCTCCACGGGTGGAATACTCCTTTACCGAAAAGGGGCATACTGTTAATAACGTTCTTATTTTGATGTACGACTGGGGAAAACAATTTTTACAGGAATCAAACGCAAACGTCTACACAGCCGAGATGCCGCCATCCACCACCAGTTCCGTACCAGTAATGTAGCAGGCTGCATCGGAGGCCAGAAAGTGCACCGCCGCGACAACATCGGAGGTTTCGCCGATGCGCCCCAGCGGCGTGCTGCTTTTGATGAAATTCAGCCCCTGCTCGAAGTCACCGCCGAAGATCAGGTTGGCAACGTCCTGAACAGCCTTGTCCCCCATCTCGGTCCTGGTAACACCGGGGTGAACGGAGTTCACCCGGATATTCATAGCGCCGAACTCCGCCGCCACAGCCTTGCTGAACAGGCGCACCGCCCCCTTTGATGCACAGTAGCCGGCGAAACCGGGGACACCTACCAGACCCGCCACCGATGACAAGTTGATGATGGACCCGCCTCGGCCTTCTCTACCTTCGCTTGTCATGGCGGCAAGGGCATGTTTTGTCCCCAGAAAAACTCCCTCGACATTAATAGAGTGCATGCGCCGCCACTCCTCGACGCTCATCTGAAGCAGCGGCTTGGCAATCTCGATACCGGCATTATTGATCAGTACGTCCAGCCCGCCGAATGCCTCCAGGGTGGCGGCAATTCCCCGCTGCCAATCCTCCTCGCGGGTCACGTCCAGTGTGCAGAAAGCCGCTTCCCTCCCCTGTTCACAGATGGAACGGGCCACATCCTTACCGAGCTCATCAAGAATATCGGCCAGCATTATTTTTGCACCGGCCTGCGCCAGAGACCGAGCGCAATCCAGGCCGATCCCCCGGGCAGCACCGCTGATTAAAACAACTTTGCCATTAACATCGAAGTTTGTTTTTTGTTTCGTCATATCCGTATCTCCTTCCGCCCTCGCGGTTCAACATGTCAACGTTCCGTCAGTATCCGACCGGCTCCAGACACCAGAGTCCCGCCTCCTGCATGGCGCTGATCAGTTCACGGTGTCCAAAAGCAGCCGTTGCCGGTTGGTAGCCGACCTTTTTCAGACGCCCGATAAGGATGCGCCGGCAGGCCTCAGCAATCAGAAATCCGGTCTGCAGGTACCCCGAAGTACCGTAAAACGCCAGGTGCTTACCAACCGTATTGCCACGGGCAAAAACAGAAATCATACAGCGCTGGATAGAAGGATCTTCCTTGATCAGCGCATCGGGGTCCGGCGACATGGCGCGTCCCCAGGCGTTGGTGATTTCTTCCATCTCCGCCGCGGTTCTGGTTTTTGCCAGTTCGTGATATTCGACTATGCGCCCGTGGACCAGATTGACCACTTCCCGGCTCGTGAACGAGACGGCAACCTTGCAATTGCGCACACGGCTGTCGTTTTCAAACCAGATCGGCTCAAAACCACCCCCCCAGGGTACCGCCGCCTGAATCTGATGGTTGCCGGGGACGAACACATCGAACTTGGCCAGCGGATCCCACTGTTTCATGACACCGTCTTCCTTGTAGAGCTGCGGCAGGCAACACATGCGCAGGAACGACAGGGTCGATGCGGGGGTGGGATTGCCACGCGGGGCATAGAGGATGTCCAGACTGTCGATGCCGGGTGTTTCGAGCGCCACTTCCGCAGCAACCATACCGGTAACCCACATGGCGGCACACTCGGAAATGGCGACGGTATTATTGGCGGCGAACTGGCCGCCATAGGTGTCACGCAGCATGAGGGTGTAGTCCGGTTCTCCCGTTGTATCAAGGTAGTGACACTTGTTGGCAAGTGCCGCCTTGATGACCGGCTCCGCCAACTGGCCGAACGGACCGACGACGTTGGCGACAACCTGCGCGCCTTCGAATAATTTTGTGAGTGCAGCTTCCGTATGTTCACAGGCCACAATGTCCACGACATGATTGCCGGGCACTTTTTTAAGTTCAGCTACTATTCTGTCGCGACTGCGTCCCGCTGCCACAAACGGAATACCTTCCCGTGTGAGGTATTCGGCGATTATCTTGCCGGTATAGCCGCTGATGCCGTAGACGACGAGTGGGTATTTGCTGGCCATGATGTATCTCCTTTATCGGTGATTTTCCGTATAGACGGATGTAGGTTGTGTTTCGAACAATTCAATCAGGAAACGGTCCTGCGGTTTTTCAGATGCAGTTTTTGGTATGATATCGAGCAGTTGCAGATACCTTGGCATCTGACTTGGCTCCAGTTTCTGCCGGCACATCATGTAGATAGCCTCAGGTTTAAACCCGGCCCGGTCCTTGGGCACAATCGCTGCGACCACCTCCTTCTCACCAGGCGTACCGTTAGTGGAGGTGATGCCATAGACGTAGACGTCGTCTACGGTATCGTTCTCGGCGATTACCTTCTCGATGAAGCCGGAATTGATGAACTCGCCATTACGACGGATGGCGCCACCCTTGCGGTACAGGAAAAAGATCCAGCCATCCTGATCAGCGACAACAATATCGCCCATATGCAGCCAGCCATCTTTGACCTTTGCAGCCGAGGCCTCGGGATTGCGGTAATACTCGACCTTTGCCGGCGAACCGTCGCCTGGCCGGAACAGCAGCTCGCCGGAAATACCGGGAGCGCAATCGTTGCCATTTTCGTCTACAATGCGGTAGAGAAGAGTGACTGGAGGTTTGCCGATGCTGCCGATGGGCCCGACGCCGACCGGTTTGATCGACATACCACCTTCAATGGCCGCATAGAATTCGAGGATTTGCACATTGTAGCGTTGTTCGAACTCTTCCCAGATCGCCTTGGGCATGCCGGAACTGATGATGAGACGCACCGGATTATCAGCGTCGTCCGGCTTGCGTGGATCGGCGAAAACTGCGGTCATCATCCCGCCTAACAGATTAAACGAAGTGCAGCCATAGCGGCGGGTAATATCCCACAACCGGCTTTTGCTGAATTTGCGTGACAGCACACAGGGAAAGCCCCCAACCAGGGCGGAACCAAGCGTGATGAATTGAGCATTGCCATGCGTCAACGAGAGTCCCGAATAGAGGATGTCGCCGGTCCGATAACCGATCAAGCCCGGTGTCATTGCACCCAGCCCGCAATAACGGGCATGGGTCGTGATGATTCCCTTGGGGTCACCGGTTGTGCCGGAGGAAAAAATCAACTCCATGGCACGTTCCGGATCAACAGTTCGAATGGTGATATTCGGCGCCTCCAGCGGCAGCGCATCCGCATACGGTGCGACCCCCGGATAAGAAGTCAGCGGCTTTTTTCCTTCATCCGTCTCAAAACCTATAATCCACTGTAGTCGGGGTAACTGTGAACGAACCTTGACCACGTTATCCAGCGCATAGTCGGCAGCTATCACCCCCTTGCACTCAGCCATCTCCAGCATGAACGTAAGCTTGTCACCACTGGTACGAGCGTCGATAGGCACAAACACGGTGCCGCTGATGGAGGCAGCGACCATCGCATCGACAAACTCCACGTGGTTGTTCATCAGGAGCGCAAAATGGTCTCCCACCCCCATGCCGTGATCAATCAGTACCTGGGCCAGTTTCTGCCCCTGTTCCCACAACCCGCGATAGGTGCGCAGATCATCCGGTCGCACCCCGCCGTTTTCAAAGGTTACAATGGCACGGTCGGGCCGTGCGGCCATACGATTGGCAATAACTCCTGCCAGTACTTGTTCACTGTACATCATGACCGTCAACCCTCTCTCCTTAGAATGGTAACTACCGTCGACGCGGCGTCCATACCGATCAATCCCCCGGCATTGTGCGCCATACCAATGCGGGCATGCTCAATCTGGCGCCGCTCTGCGCGTCCTTGCAGTTGTTTGGTGAGCTCAACGATCTGGGCACAACCGGTTGCCGCAATTGGGTGCCCCTTGCGCAGCAGACCACCGGAGGTATTCACCGGCAAGCGCCCCCCGATTCGGGTGGCGCCGCTTTCGATCAACTTTGCGCCCTCGCCCGGCCGGCATAGGCCGAGGTATTCGTAAGCCATGATCTCGGATGGCGCCGAGGCGTCATGCAGCTCGACGCAGGAAATATCCTGTGGACCGATGCCGGCAGCTTCATACGCCAGATCGGAAGCCAGGGTGCCGACATTGTCGTTTTCGTGCTCCCAGTCCCAACCGGTAGCCAGCGCCGATGCCATGACCCGGACCGGATTGCGCAGCCCGAGTTCACGGGCCTTCCTCTCGCTGACAAGAATGACCGCTGCCGCGCCATCACCGATGGGGGAACACATGGTCAACGTCAACGGTTCGATGATGGTCCGGGACGCCAGTACCTCCTCGACCGTCAACACCTTTTGGAACTGGGCCAGCGGATTCAGGCTGCCATGAAAGGAGTTCTTGGCGGAAACCATGGCAAAATGCTTTTTGGTCGAACCGTATTTTTTCATATGCTTCCTGGTCATCAGTGAATAGATATCCATGAACACCGAGCGATTGACGCCGACATCCGTGGCAATCGGCTCCTTGGCCGCCAGAGACAGCATCTCAAGGATTTTGAAAGTCCCACCCTCTTCCTCGACATCAATGGCGCCGGCAAAAGCGCCCATTGCACGTGCCCGGTCCTCATGAAACAATTTTTCCGAACCGCAGGCCAGCACGACATCGTACATCCCGGCGCTGACCATCGCGCAGGCCTGCTGGAAGGCGGTAGCACCCGATGCACAGGCGTTTTCAACGTTTATGACCGGTATCCGGCCAATACCCATGCTGCGCAGCACAACTTCGCCGGGAATCATCACCTGTCCCTGAACGACACTGGCGGCGGCATTGGCCATCCATGCCGCCTGGAGCAGAGATTTGTCCATACCGGCGTCATCCAAAGCTGCCTGTATTGCTTCGCCGGCAAGCGCCTTCAAGGTTTTATCGAGATGATTGCCAAACGAGGTCATACCAATACCGGCAATGTAGGCGTTCATTTTCATGGATATATCTCCTGGTTATCCTATTGATAAAACAGAGTCTTTCATAGACCTATGCTTCACTCAGCGTGCGGTATAGCCGCCGTCAATCACCAACTCGGCTCCGGTCATGTAGCTCGACTCATCTGAAGCCACAAAGAGGATCGCCTGGGCAATTTCACTGGCTTCGGCAAGTCGCCCCAGGGGAATCCTGCCCAACAGATCTTTCTGCATTGCCTCGGCCACATCGGGTGGCAACGCATTTATCGTATCAGTGACCATCGGGGTGATGACATAACCGGGATGAACTGAATTGACGCGGATACCATAGCCTTTCTCTGCACAGTGCAGGGCCGCCGACTTGGTAAAGATGCGCACTCCCCCCTTGCTGGCGTTATAGGCCGCCAGAACACATTCGCCAATGATCCCCTCAATTGAAGAAATATTAACGATTGATCCACCCCATTCCTTCATGGCCACAATGGCCTTTTGCGTACCCATGAACACCGCATCCAGGTTGATGCCGAGTACATGCCTCCACCCCTCCATGGTCTCGTCTTCCACGCTGGCCAGGTGGCCGACTCCTGCGTTATTCACCACTATGTCAAGGGCGCCATACCGCTCCAGCGTGCCTGTGATAATCCGGTCCCAATCATCAGCCTGGGTGACATCATGGGCGGCGACCGTTACTGACAGCCCTTCGGCAGTCATGCGCCGCCCCTGTGCCTCCAGCTTGCCAATATTGATATCTGTCATCACCACTTTTGCCCCTTCACGGGCGAACAGTTCTGCAGTGGCCAGACCTATGCCGCCGGCTGCCCCTGTGATGATTGCTATCTTGTTTTCAATGCGACCCATGATACCCCCTTCAGCGTAGTGATCTGTCCTTGTTTTGTTCATCTGCCACCTTCATTCAGCCCGACTCATGCAAAATCCCTGATCAACTTGTGGGCACCGACCAATGACAAGACTTCGTTTGAGCCATCCTCAATCCTGCTGGAACGGGCATCGCGGAAAATTTTCTCGATCGGATACTCCTTGCTGACGCCGTATCCTCCGAACAGTTGCACGGCCTCATTGGCAACCTCGAAAGCGGTATCCGTGGCGGTGACCTTGGAAACGATCGAGTATTTGAGATCAGGTGTTCCCGAAGCCAGATTGTACTGCATTGCAGCCCGGGTCATGGCGCGGGAGATCTCTACCTTGCGAAACATGTCGAAGAGGGTCTTCTGGACCAGTTGGTGCTCGCACAAGAGTTTCCCCCCCTGAGTCCGTTCCGTACAGTGCTTCAAGGCCAAATCCAGGGCCGACTGGGCTACCCCGGTGAAGGTACAGGCCATCATGAGGTTAGCGTGGGTGAGAACGTCGGTTAACGCATGCTCGTACTTATCCGGACCAAAGATCAGGTTCTCTTCGGGAATTTCAGCATTGTCGAAGAATATCTCGCCTTGTGGCATATCGCGCTGCCCGAGTTTGTTGAGGGGCGTTCCCTTGGAAATGCCGGGCGTACTCAGGTCAATCACGAACAGACCGCCTCCGGACATCCCTTTACTAGAGTCGATGCCGCAGAAAAGACCGGCATGGGTTGCTACGGGACTGACGCTGACCCAGGCGCTTTTCTGACCGTTCAACACCCACCGGTCCCCTTTTTTTGTTGCCTTTACCTGTTGCGTGATGCCGGGATCACGAAACTGTTCACGCCCCACTGCCAGATTATCGCTGCCATGATTTGGCTCCGTAATCGCCCAGCAGCCGATGATGCTGGCATCTTTACAATTAATATATGGGGTTACAAATTTTTCATGAACTTTGGGGTCAGCCGACATGGCGGCAAACGTCGCGTGAAACCCGGTAGCCCCAATCCCCAGTGCCATGCCGGCACTGGCATACCCAAGCTCTTCGAAAAAAATTTGAATTCCGAGGGGATCCAACCCGGCGCCACCAAGTTCCGCAGGAAACAGGGTAGTATGATAATCCAGGGCATACGCTTGTTTGTAGACATTCAGCAAAAGTGAATCTTTTTGCACAACCTCACCAGGCGTCATTGCATCAAGGGCAATAGATGCAGGACGCAGCACCTCTTGACCGAACTGACGCAGGCTGTCCCTCAGTATTCTGTGTTCATCTGTAAGTGTGAGACCAATTTCCTTGAAAGCCATGGTAATATCCCCTTTACTGTTCTAGTTATTGCGCAGGCGCGCAGATGATTTTCCTATTTGCTGTGACTGTCCACATTCCTAATAATCGGGGCAGAGCCATCCTGCCCCTTGAATTGCATTGAAGGAGACACTGCGTGCTACACTTTTGAACATTCGATCGTGTCAATCTGCGACCGCATCGATGCTCTGATGTTTTCATTGCCGGTTTCAGCCTTACTCTCCTCTACTTCAGCGGTCACCGTTACCTTCCTCAACAGAAAATGGGAGAGTGCCGGTATCAGTATCAGTGCTCCGACCATGTTCCAGAGAAACATAAAGGTTAAGAGAATACCCATGTCGGCCTGGAACTTGATCGGCGACAGAACCCAGGTAACAACCCCGCCAGCCAGGGTGATTCCGACCAGGCCCACTACCTTGCCGGTGAACTGAACCGCCTTCTGGTACGCCTCGCCCAGAGCCATCCCCTGGCGCTGATAGGTCAGTTGCATGCTGAGCAGATACAGTGCATAGTCAACCCCGATGCCGACACCCAGGGCGATTACCGGCAGGGTCGCAACCTTCACACCGATGCCGAGCGCCACCATCAGCGCCTCGCAGAGGATCGAGGTCAGGACCAGCGGCAGGACCGCCACCACCACCGCCCGCCAGCTGCGGAAGGTGATGAAGCAGAGGATAATCACCGCGCTGTAGACATAGAACAGCATGGTACGGTTTGCCTGTTTGACCACGATGTTGGTGGCCGCCTCGATGCCCGAATTACCGGCCGCCAGCAGAAACTGGTACTCTTTGGTGTTATGTTCCCTGGCAAAATCTTCGGCAACCTTCAACACCCGGTCCAGAGTTTCCGCCTTATGGTCGGTTAGATATGCAATCACCGGCGTAACCGACAAGGCTTCATTTACGATATCCGGATTATCGACCGTTGTCTGTTGCGCACCAAAGTTAAGCACCTTCTGGTTGCGGTTAAGCGTGTACCACTTGGGATTCCCCTCATAGGTGCCGGCAGTTACCATCCGTACCGAATCGGCCATGGTGACGGTGGTCTGAACCCCCTCGACCTCGCGCAGCGCCAGGGCCAGACGGTCGGCCTCAATCAGCGACTGGTACATCATGCAGCCATCCGGCGGCGTCTTCAGAATTACGGCAAACTGGTCGCTGGAGAGTGAGTAGTTCGAGGTAATGAAGGCGTTGTCCTTGTTGTAGCGCGATTTGGAACGCAGTTCGGGAGCACCCGGATCCAGATCGCCGATTTTCAGGTTGAGACTGACGATAAAGCCGGCCACCGCCAGCAGCAGTGAGATGACGACTGCACGGGTCGCCCAGCGTCGCTCGGTGAAGTGATCCAGAAGACTCCAGAGCGCACCGGCCCCCTTACCTCTGCTCTCTTCGTTCTCTTCCTGCAGACTCCGTTTAGCCGCCTTGAGGCTCACCCCGGTAAAGGAGAGAAAGACCGGCAAGAGCAGCAGGTTGGTGATTACCAGTCCGGCGACGCCAATACTGGCGGTCAACGCCAGATCCTTTATGACCGGAATATCGATCAGCATCAGCACCGCAAAGCCGACCGCATCAGCCATTAAGGCGGTGAGGCCGGCCAGGAACAGCCGGCGGAAGGTGTAACGGGCCGCAACAAGTTTATGCGTACCACGACCAATGTCCTGCATGATGCCGTTCATCTTTTGTACACCGTGGGAGACCCCGATGGCAAAAACCAGGAACGGCACCAGTATGGAGTAGGGATCCAGCTCGAAGCCGAAGAAGGCCACCAAGCCGAGCTGCCAGATGACCGCCACTACGGAGCAGGCGATCACGAGGGCCGTGCTCCTGATGCAGCGGGTGTAAAGGAATATGACTATTGCCGCGATCAGGGCAGCAATGCCGAAGTAGGTCATCACCTGCATTAAACCGTCGATCAGGTCTCCTACCAGCTTGGCGAAACCAACCACATGCACCTTTATCTTGCCCTTACCCATCGCCTCGTACTTGGTGCGAATGTTTTTCTCGATCTGCGTGGAGAATACATTATAATCAAGGTGCTTGCCGGTATCTGACGCAGTATCAAGCAGGGGAACAAAAACCATGGCAGATTTGAAGTTAGTGCCCAGCAGGCTGCCAACGATGCCGGAACGGGTGATATTCTGCTTGAGCTTTGCTACCTTCTCCGGCGATCCGTCAAAGTTGTCCGGCATGACCGGACCACCCTGAAAGCCTTCCTCGGTCACTTCCGTCCAGCGCACCACCGGTGTCCAGATCGATTTTACCCAGGCCCGGTCCACACCTGGGGTCAGCACCAGTTCGTCATTGATCTGGCGAAGCAGGTCCAGGTATTCCGGGTCAAAGATATCTCCCTGCGTGTTTTCCACAACGACGCGGATCGAATTGCCAAGACCGCGCAGGTCACCCTTGTTGGCCAGATAGTTTTTGATATAGGGGTGGCTCTGGGGCAGCATCTTCTCGAAGCTGGCGTTGAAGACAATCTTGCTCCCCTGCCAGGCCAGCAGCAGGGTTATCGCTACACAGGCTATCATCACAACCATGCGGTTGTTGAAGATCAGCCGTTCCAAAATGTTGCCGGATTTCTGATCAAAGTCCTTGAGCTCCTTGACGACCGGCATTTCATCTATTTGTCCTGTTCCAACGGCCATTTCCGTTCTCCCTGTTTTATTACTTTATCGACTGTACCTTCGCACCAAGCGGACCGACCATAGCAACCGTTTCCGTGCCAAGGGCCACAACAGCGGCAGCAGGGACCGGGTGGTCCATTTTTATCGGCACAAAGCTTGCGCCGTTATCGCTACTCACCAGAATGTGACCTCCTTGGCTCACCAGTACGAGTTTCCCCTCCCCGGTCATGGTGGCGCCAACCAGGCCGACCGGTACACCGGTCTCAACTTTCTGCCAGTTTGAGCCGTTGTCACGGCTCCGATACGCATTACCGCGCATGCCGAACGCCACAAGCGCTCCGGACGTGCCGGTAATTCCGAAATACGAGCCTGCGTATGGGGTCTTGATCGCCGTGAAGCGACCCGCCTGCCGGTCAAGCTTGAATACGGTACCCTGCTCGGCGGTTATATAGATATCCTGACCAATGGAGCGTATGGCATAGAGGTGGAAACGCCGGGGGTTGTCAATCCGGTCGTACCAGGGTGACCAGTTTTTACCGCCGTCCGTGGTACGAAAGATCAGACTGAAGGCGCCGACGATGAAGCCGGTGGTTTCATTCTCGAAGCAAACGTCCATAAATGGTTTGTCCGCTTCCTGGGAACTGTTTTTTTGGATCTCGTCCGCAGCGGCACTGCCGGCGTAGACACTCTCCATGAGTCTGGCGGCGACGCGACCATCAAACTGCTTCACCCACGTGGCGCCGCCATCGGAACTGTGCAGCACCACGCCGTCATGACCTACGGCCCACCCTTTCTGCGGAGTGGGAAATTGCACCGCCACCAGATCGGAGCTGACCGGTACCGATGCCTGTAGCCATTTTTTCCCCTGGTCGTCCGAATAGACGATGTGGCCGTGCTGCCCCACACCGACTATGCGCATGCCGGCCATGGCGACGCCGATCAATAGTGATGTGGCTGCATATCGACTTGCAGCGGAAGGCAACTCGAGCACATCCCGGAACGTAGCACTGGCAACGGCTGTAGCCATGGAGGCGGTCAGCAACATGGCCGCCATCACTATCGCTGGTATCTTTTTTGTTTTCATAGCTTCTCCCGGTAGTTCTTTCCGGCAGGGTGGGCACTCGCATCACCCTGCCGGCATTACTGTATTGAAATTTTCTTGCGGCGTTGTCTACGCGTCAATCGCCGGAAGCGCTCAAGATTGACATCTTACCGAACCCCTCCGGAGGCAATCGATTCAGGCGTCCAGTCACTTGCAGGGCGCTTCTGGGTATAGCGGAAGCCACCTCTGTTCTCAGCCGGCCAGGCGTTAAGGAAGTATTGCTCGCTGATCAGGTCATAGCCGCCCTGAATATCGTTCATCGGGGCAGGAACTTCGTAGGCCGGTGTTATATAGGCAAAGCTCACCCGGAACAGTTGACCGCGGGCGTCATAGGCATCACTGGCCACAGCAACCCAGCTGTCCTCATCCAGATAAAATACCCGTTTGCTGTAGAGGTGCCGTTTGCCCGGCTTTAAGGTGGCTTCAACCACCCAGACGCGATGCTTTTCCCAGCGCACAACATCAGGGTTCAGGAAGTGCGGTTTAAGCAAATCCTCATTTTTGGTAAAAAAAGCCATTTTGTAGTCGTTATACGGAATCATTAACTCCTTCTTGCCGATGATCTTGAAGTTGAAGCGCTCCATGGAGCCGCTGAACAGATAGAGATCGTCCCACGTGGCGGCGCCGCCAACCGTAGCGTTGGGGGTGTCGAACGAGAGGTCCGGCGCGAGTTTCACCCGTCTCTGACCGGGCAGGTACTGCCAGGCACGACGGGCATTTTTTCCGAAGTCGATCGGATCGACAATCAGAAGCGCCTCTCCAGCACGACGGGGTGGACCTTCATAGGTGATTCTAAGTCCATAGTAATCTTTGGTGTCAGGCTTTGCCGGGTCGTAATAGGCGTACTCCAGACTGACATTCCCTTCCGCCTGCATGGTCGCGCGACCGGACCGGTCTACGGTAAAGGCCCTGTAATTTACTTCATTGGCCAGACCGTTGAAGCGCAATTGGTGGTTCCACATTGCTTCATTGCCTGTTTGCGGTATGGGGAATGGGTACCCCGCATGGGCGCCGGTGAGCGACAGTCCTTCATTGGTTGTCTTTGCCGTAGTCGCATGCTTTACCGTGTTATCCAGCACGTACTTGGGAAAAGCCGCCGTACGATGGGTCTTGTAGACATCGATACGATAGGTCGGGTACTTTTTCATCAGGGCTTTGGCGCCTTCGGTAAGTTCCCCTGCATACTTATCCATATTTTTTGCGTTTATCGAATAAAGCGGCTTCTCACCTTCAAACGGGTCCGGTCGTATCCCGGAACCCTTCTTGTAGCTAGCCGGCGGCGTGGTCAGTCCGCCACTGTATTCGGGAATCGAGCCATCCTTGTTGCCGGCCTTTTCAGCGCCGACCAGTGTCAGGTTTTTACCGAGTTGCGAAGCCTTATCGGCAGAGACGGCCCCGAGGGCTACTCCCGCATATGTCAGCGTTAAGCCGACGGTAATGAGACAGTTGCGTATAGTCATGATTAACCTCCGTTTCTTAGAATGTGGTTTTCAGTGTCAAGGAAAGCATGTCGCGGTCCTTGAGCAGTGCGAAGATGTCTCCGGCTCCGGTGTGTTGTCCCGGAGCTGCCCCGCCCGGTCCGGGGATTCCACCGGTCGAATCCGTGCCGTAGGTGCCGAAGAAGCTCGCATAGGTGAGATCGACCTTGTACTTGGCAAAAATATCAAAGGAGAGACCGGCACTGTACGAACCATTGGCGTCGGCGCCGCCACCGGAAACCGCAGATGTGCCGTAAATACCGGATGCGATGCTGAGAGGCATGGTCAGGTCAACCCCAGGGAAGACCTGAAACCATTGCGGGGCAAAATTCAGGGCAGCAGTGACGTTGTCACGTGTTACACGGTCCACACCGGAATAGCCATTGCGACCGAGAAAGTAGTCTTGACCCTGGGTTACACGGTCCCAACGGCTGTAGGTGAACTCAGCCAACCAGGAACCGGCATCGAACACCGGTGTCTTGGGCAGCAATCCAAGGAAATTTATCAGTGCATGTATGGTGTTGCCGCGAGCACCGGCGGTATCGCCCGAACCGGGGACTGCGGGGGCACCGGGAACGCCGACCACTATGCCCGACAGGCTCGCCAGCGTCATGTTCTTGCGATAGGAAACTTCAGCCCCGACACTGACTCCCAGGATATTTTTCGCCAGACTGATGCCGTACAGATCGATGTTGTCGGCATAGGCAAAACGGTAAGTCGGACCGGCGTGACTGGCATCAACCAGCAGATGTGGCATCTTGTCGGAGAAATTGCGATAGTAGAACCCGACCGTTCCATCCAGCCATTCCGGATTCCAGCGGGCCGAAACACCCCAGTCACGGGCCTGCTTCGGTGTTATGTCACCACCATTCCTGATTGGACCACCGGGAGTCCACAAGGATTCACCGCTGTTCAGGTACGGGTCGGCAAACCCCAGATAGCTACCTCCCTCAGGAAAGGTATTCGATTCCCATTGCAGAAAATATTGACCGGCAATGGTGAGAGACTTAATGGGTTGAACCTGAACCGATACCTGGTTCAGCGGACGGAATATCTCTTTCAGCTCGACACCGGGCATCGCCAGAGCCTTGCCGAGGTCGAGCGGGGACTGGCCGGCGGATATGCCGTTCGCACCGCCATAGGGAAGAAAGCTCTCGCCCCAGTACACCGTATGTCGGCCAACACGCATATTGACCGGGACTTCGCCGACCTGGACTTTGCCAAAGGCGAACGCATCCAGCAGTTCACCGTTCACGCCGCCGAAACGGTCCTTGGTGTAGCCGTTCAATCCAACAGTCGGCACACCATTTACAAGGTGGTTTGAAGTGTTGTTTGCTGTAGTGGCCTTGTTGTCCAGGGTATCCCGGTATCTCTGGTCGTACCATGAGGCGGCGCTCAACCGGACCCCATAGTTCTTCTGGTAAACGACATCAAATTCGGAGAGGACGTCCAGGCGGTTCGAGACAATACCCACATTGAAATTGCGATCGCCGTCATCATTCTGCGGACTTTTGAGAATATCCGGGTTCTGGCCGCGAAGACGTTGCGCCAATGTATAGCGCAGGGTGTTGTCCAGATTAATCTTCACATCATCGTTACCGGTCGGAATTACAAATGCACCGGCATCAGCGTATAATGCCAAAACCGACGCCAGCGTTACGGCCGTACTGCATACACCACACTTTCGTACCAGCTCATACATCCTCATCTAACACCTCCTTGCAAGTTGTTTACTGCTCATACGTGGAATAACAAACACATCCTCATCCAGTAACGGTTTTTTGCCCTGGTTTATCTCTCCCTTCATTTTATTTACCTTTTCCCCATCTGCTCATCCATGGCAAAGGTTACGCTGTTTTAAAATTGACAACGGAACAACGTTTTATTCTCTTAAAATCACTTATACGGAATGTAATGATGTTTTAAATCGTCCAACAGGACAGTTTATAAAAACAAATCAAAATTTATCCGGACGAATGCCCGTCTGAATAGACAGGTATCCGGCAGCCCACATGAAATAATGAGTACTTCATGGATAAACCGGAGACGAAACAGGTCCCCGGATCAACGAAAAACACGTTTACAATCGCATAGAACTGCGTTTAAAATGTGCCGCATGGATACAATCGATAAATTGCCCGTAAAAAAATCTCCACTCAGGCGTCTCCTGCAATCGAAGTTGACCCCACCTATCGGCAGTCGCAGACTGGTGTCACGCACGCGTATCGTCAGTTGGCTGCAGTCCTCCGAGCATGCCCGGCTGATCATGTTGCGCGCTCCGGCCGGATTCGGCAAAACCACCTTGATGGTGCAATTGCTGATGCAACTGCGGAATCAGGGGATTCAAACCGCATGGCTGACACTTGACGAAGGGGATAACGATCTCGGACAATTTCTTACGTATCTGATTGCCGCCATTGAAAAGGGCATACCAGGGTTCGAGCGGGATGCCCAGGAGACGGGTCATATCGGCCTCGGGCTCAATCCGACCGGAGTGCTGTTATACCTGATAGACCGCATATCAACCTTCGAAGCCCCTTTCACCATCTTTTTAGACGACTTCGGAGCACTGCACTCTCCGGAGGCGCTTGAGCTCGTCCGGCAACTCTTGCAGCACCTTCCCCACGGAAAAAGAATTATCATCTCCCTCAGACATGTGCCGGACCTCAGTCTCGGCAGACTTCGGGCACAAGGCGAGCTTGTGGATATAGACCTGGAAGGACTGCGCTTCTCTCGTGAGGAAACAGCGGAATTTATTAGTCAGACACAGGGAATGGAACTGGATGAAAGCGGCGTAGAATACCTCTACCAAACAACCGAAGGGTGGGTCGCAGGCCTGCAGCTTTTCACCCTCTCCTCGCTCTGGCGGGATAACAAGATAAATAGAAGCCAGACTTTTTCATCGGCCTTTTACAATATCTCCGAATATCTGGCTGAAGACGTACTCACCCGTCAGCCTGAAAACGTTCAGTCATTTCTTCTTCGCACCAGCATACTGAACCGCCTCTCCGGCTCTCTTTGCAATGCCCTTACCGGACAATCAGACGGGGATATGATGCTCACCTATCTGGAGAAACATAACCTCTTCCTTATCCCGCTGGATGAGGACCGGAGCTGGTATCGTTTCCACAGTCTCTTTGCCAAGTTTTTGCAGAAGCAGCTTGACCGCCAGGGAAACGACGTTCACATAGAACTGCACCGCGCCGCCTATGACTGGTATGCCGCATCCGGCGAGGCTATTGAAGCCGCTAACCATGCCATGCTGGCCGGCGCGACGGAACTTGCCGCACAGCAGTTGGAAAACTCTTCTTTATCGCTTTCAAAAAACGGCATGACCACCACGGTCGCCGAATGGGCGGAGCGTTTGCCGCAAGAGGTACTTGACCAGCATCCGGAACTGCTTCTCAGTTACATATATGCACTGATATTCGCTGAGCGCTACGAAAAGGCCCATGAAATGCTCGACCGGCTTACAAACAATGTGCATCGGCTAAAAAACGAAACCTACACCCAGGATCTGCGCATAGCACGGGGATTTATCCTGATGAGCCAGGAAAGGATGAAGGAGTTCGAGTGCGTTATTTTGGAAGGCTTGACGGCATATGACCCGGCAGCAAACGATTCCCATACCAGGTTTTTGCCTGTACTCCTGAACATGGCCGGGATGCTGAAACTGACCGTCGGGAGGTTGGAAGAGGCACTTAATATTATCTGGGAGGGTGCGCGGCTGATCAATCCGTATAGAGATGAAGTACTGGTTTACAATAAATATTTTGAAGGGCGCATCTATCTGGCGCAGGGGAAGCTTCAAGAGGCACTCTTGCTTACCCGCTCCATTCTTGAAGAGAAGGCCTACGGCCCAAGCCACTATGCGGCTGGCGGAACAGCCGTGGCGGTTCTGGAAGCCGAAGTACTCTACGAGAAAAACGACCTGGAAAATTCCGAGAAGCTGCTTACCGCGTACATCAGCATACTGCCGACCGTAATCGCGGTGGAGGCTATGATTGTCGGCTTCAGACTCCTGGTCCGTATTCGGCGCGCCAAGGGAGATGCAAACGGGGCCCGGCATTTCCTGAACGATTTGGAACGGATCGGCATCCAGCGTGGAATTCCGCGAGCCTGCGCATCCGCACGCCAGGAACGTATTCGAATTGCATTGCAAGACGGCGAAACCGGATATGCTCTCAAAATTTCCGGTGACTATACGGACCAACCCATTTGGGACAGGTTCAATGGCTACAAAATGGCGGGCAACGACCCTGAAACACCGGAAATTACCCGGATTCGGTTGATGATTGGGCAAAACCGGCACAAAGAAGTATTGGAGCCTTTGAAAAGTGAGCTAAAAAAAGCGGAGTCTTCGGGGTATTTTCGGCAGACACTCCTCTTACGTATCCTTTTGGCAAAAGCCTGTGAGGGTTACGGGGAGCGGAGTTTAGCTATCAAGTATGTGAAGGAGGCCATACTATTGGCGCAAGATGAGGAATTCATCCGTTGTTTCCTGGATGAAGGTGAGCCAGTGCCGAAACTGGTTTACGAACTTTACCGAATTACCATTGAGGACGGTCACGCAGGTGACGGAAGTATCTCAATAGAATATGTCGAAAAGCTCATGCGCGCCATGGGTCTTGTCATCCCCTCTCCAGACAGGACTTCTGAAGATGACTCATCCCTCCTTGACCCATTGACAAACCGTGAGAAGGAAATTTTGGAAAAACTGGCCCTGGGTTTTTCAAACTATGAACTGGCCGACAAGATGTGCATCTCCGTTAACACTATCCGTTACCACTTGCGAAACATATTCTCAAAACTTGGCACAAAAAGTCGCGCACAGGCAATTGTCATGGCCCGCCGTCTGGGACTCATTAAATAGGCCCAGTGACCACGAACGAGTCAAAAGTGCCATTTAACATCAAATATATCTACAAATTAAAGAGTTACAAATAAATATCCAAACATAATCCATATTTATCAGCGGAAGCCGATATCAAGCTACAATACATTAAGTCTGGTAGCGACAAGTTGGCATTCGAGCACCGTTAAAAATCCACTTGTCATTACTAATGGCAAATGGTTAATTGTAAAGGTATGTTGGAAAATCCAGCCCCCGTATATGGATCGCACCCTTGGAAAGCATGTTGTTCTCCAGCCCATTGAAATGGATCACTCGCCAAAGAGTTAAAGAAAGGCAGGGTTCAAATATGCAAGGCTACAAAAATATATTAAGAAATAAAATATCTGTCATTGTATTAGCTGCATGTTCTCTCATTTTCCTGAGTATAATTTCCCCTGAAACATCGTTAGCTTCCGTAACCGTTTCAGTTATGCCAACATCTGAAACCGTGCTTCCCAACAGCTCCTGGTCCGTCTACTCAAATGTTGACGGTTCAGGAGACACATCCGTCACCTGGCAAGCAACATGTGGTACATTTGTCAATTCTTCAGGATTTACAACATGGACTGCTCCGACGACCACAGGCACATGTATAGTTACCGCTACCAGCAATGCTGACCAAACTCAATCAGCCTCTTCAACTTTTACTATAGTTAACGCCACCATAAGGCTCTCCAATATCCCGATGCAAGCGACCATATATAAGGACCAGTCTCTTGATATTCAGTCAATACTGTGGGGCAACACAAACAATGCCGTAACTTGGAGTTTTTCTGGTGGTACGCTGAATGCGTCAGCCCGCGAAGCCGTCTTCAATGCAACCGTTCCCGGCACCTATACTGTCACTTCTACCAGTGTTGCCGATAATACCAAAACCGCAACTTCAACCATTGTTGTGACAGACGATGAGTGGCCGAATGTCGCCACCTCCAATAAAACGATGCATATAGATTGTGTCGCGGTTGGGGCTGGAAAAACGTATGAGGTTAGCAGTGAAACTACAATGGACGAAGTTCCGTGGCCCATTCTTGGCCCAGGTGACACAGTACGAATTCATCCTGGGACGTATCACAGGCAAATATTGATATCGACTTCCGGGACACCATCGCAACCTATCCGAATATGCGGTGTGCCCGACAGTAGTGGTAATCTGCCAGAGATTTCTGGTACTGGCGCTGTTGCAACACCAGGATCTAAATTTGGTACAGGAGCCAACAGCATCCAGAACATAAGTGGCGGTATCACGATATATAACTTAGGCGGGGCTTACTATGGTGGCGCCAATTACCCATCGAATATTATTATTGAAGGTTTAAAAATTGGGTTATGTCCCCATATCATTGACATAACATTGGATAGTCCAGCAATTCAGAAAACGTCCACCGATGATCCGTTACTCTTGCTGCCATAGCTGGCGTCCTCGGCCGGAAGACTCGATCTTCGCCGCGACTGAGTGTTTCGTGGGGT
>CAIYZD010000134.1 GCA_903930585.1 uncultured Geobacteraceae bacterium
CCCAGTTTCAGCCCTTCTATTTCACCGGCGATTGTATCCACTGCCGTGAGAAATACAACCGCCAGTATTCTGAAGCGTTTATTGTCCTTGGGTCTCTTCTACTTCGCAACACAAAACGATTTCATCATATCACACATATGGATAATTTCCATGTTAAGCAAATGTAGACTACTACTAGACAAAGTGTGCCTGTCTATGGTAATAAGTAACTCAATGTCAAGTGGATGTATTTTACCATTTCTTGCTAAACAGAGCCCGCTCTCGCTTGAGCGGGTTTTGTCATTAATCGGTGGCAAGACGAGTCACGCTTCATAATGATTTTAAGAGGCATGCTTTTGGACAATTCTAAACATGTATTCTCTCCATATGAAAAGTTTGTCGTCGCCATTCTTGCTCTCTTACAATTCACCGTTGTCCTTGACTTCATGGTTCTGTCCCCTCTGGGGGCTATCCTCATGCCGGGACTCGGTATTTCGACGTCACAGTTTGGTCTGGTTGTTTCCGCATACGCGTTCAGTGCGGGTGCTTCAGGGTTATGTGCAGCCGGATTCGCCGACAAGTTTGACCGGAAGAAAATGCTACTGTTCTTTTACGTCGGTTTTGTCTGTGGCACTATTTTCTGTGGCATGGTCAACAGCTATATGCTACTGCTCTGTGCCAGGGTTGTCACGGGGATATTTGGCGGAGTAATCGGCTCAATATCTTTTGCCATAATTACCGATACCTTTTCCATGCAGGTACGTGGCCGGGTGATGGGGGTTGTGCAAATGGCATTTGCCGCCAGTCAGGTCCTCGGTATTCCTGTGGGCCTTTATCTGGCAACGCATTTCAACTGGCATGCTCCGTTCATGATGATTGCGGCTATTGCACTTCTTGTCGGGGTGGTAATTGCTCTCAAGCTAAAACCGGTCACAGACCATCTCAAGGGGAGACTTGATAAAAATGCGTTTGTTCACCTGTGGCACACCGCATCAAATCCCCTCTATATAAGGGGGTTTGGCGCGACGATGCTGCTTGCCACGGGTGGTTTCATGATTATGCCGTTCAGCACCGCATTTCTGGTGAATAACGTTCTCATCCCGGAAACCCGGCTCTCGGAGATTTTTTTTATAACTGGCGTAGCCTCAATGTTTGCCGGCCCATATCTCGGAAAACAGGCTGACACGTATGGTAAATACCGGCTGTTTGTTTTTGGCAGCGTTCTTTCGATTATTATGGTAATAATCTACACGCATCTTGGTCCAAACCCGGTCTGGGTTGTCATATTGACCAATATCGTTCTTTATACCGGAATTTCATCGAGAATGATTTCATCTTCCGCACTTATCTCCGGCGTACCCGAGATGAAAGATCGCGGAGCATATATGGGGGTGAATTCTTCCATTCAGCAGGTATCCGGAGGCATCGCTTCATTTGTGGCAGGGCTTATCATTTATCAACCGGCTAAAAATGCGCCTCTTCAGCACTTTGACACGGTTGGCTATGTCGCCGCCTGTTCAATGCTGATTACTCTTGGAATGATGTTTGTTATCAACCGGCAGGTGTCGGAAAAGCTTCATGTTGTTCATGTTTGAAATGTTTAAACAATAACCCCGAGCTCACCGATGAGCTTTATTTATGAGGAGCAACAATGTTCAAAAACTGGGATAAGCTAAGTAAACCGTCTCAACTACTGGTCGAGAATGAGACTTTGACAGCAACATACGGCAGGTTTAGTGCTGAGCCATTTGAAAATGGTTTTGGAACTATTCTCGGTAATTCGCTCAGACGCGTACTTCTCTCGTCTATTCAAGGCGCTGCCATTACCTCACTGCGGATCAAAGGCGTGTTGCACGAGTTCTCTGCAATCCAGGGTGTCACCGAGGATGTCGCCGAGATAATATTAAACCTTAAATCTGTCCGATTTAAACTGCATTCTACGGATCAGGCAATCGTGCATATAAAATGCAAAGGATCCGGAGTTATGACCGCCGGCAACATCATTACCGGACATACTGTTGACGTAATGAATCCTGATAAATACATAGCGACCTGTGGAGATGACGCAAATCTCGATATTGAAATGACGATAAAAACGGGGCGCGGGTACGTACCCGCCGAGCGGAATCGAAATGAAAGCGCACCTGTTGACACGATCGCTATTGATTCGATCTATACGCCGATCAGAAAAGTAAATTTCTCCGTCAGCAAAGTAAATGACGGACAGTCGACCGATTTTGACAGACTTAATCTTGAGGTCTGGACTGACGGTAGCGTCACACCTGTAGATGCTGTTGCCTATGCCGCCAAGATTCTGAAGGAACAGTTAACCATATTTGTTGACTTTGATGAGGACTACGTTCCGGCTATAGATGAAGATGACCAAACGGAAAATACAGACCTGGATGAATACCTCTATCGCAAGGTCACCGATTTCGAGTTGTCGGTCCGGTCCGGCAACGCCCTTAGAAATGCCGGAATTACTGTTATCGGCGAGTTGGTAACCAAAACGGAATCCGAAATGCTGAAGACAAAGAACTTCGGTCGAAATTCACTAACCGAAATGAAGGATCTCCTCGCCGGTATGGGATTGACATTTGGGATGAAGATCCCGAATTTTCCGAATCCCGAGCTGATGGTGCCGGTGGATGCCGATGCCGTTGACGACGAGGAATAGAACGACGACCCTCCGGTACTATATTCAAGACAGTCATGGATGAGACTCAGCTCCACTCTTATAGGTTGGGCGATGCATCGTCCAGCCCGGATAGAGGCGGCCCACATGTGGCCGCCTTTTTCGTAGTTGGACATAATAATCCAGGTGTCATTACGTGAACTCCAGCATTCAAACGGGATACCGGCTCTGTTTGGTTTTCATTGTGCCACTTCCTGATTTGTACCGCTCGTAAGGGGATGTTCATTTCGTAGCGACACCGGCGATACGCCGGATCATCCCTCCAAAAATGATCTGATGTACCGGCACCAGGGAATACCAGTAGATTCTTCCCCAGAGACCTCGGGGGCGGAAGGTGGCCGTCTGGTGCAGGACATTCCTCTCATCTATCCTGAATTCGAGCCAGGCCTCGCCGGGTAGTTTCATTTCTGCAAAGAGCAACAGCCGGAGTCCCGTTCTGTCCGCCAGAAGCACGCGCCAGAAATCCAGGGCTTCACCGGTATGCAGGGTAACGGGGCTCGTTCTCCCACGCCTGAGACCGACGCCGCCGAAAGCCTTGTCAATAAGCCCCCGGAGACGCCAGAGCCAGTTCATATAGTACCAACCTCTTTCTCCTCCGATTTGCCAGATCCGTTCCAGAACAGCATCGGGGTCGGCAACCGTCACCGATCTCTTGTCGTACAGGCAGCCGAATTCGGGGACCTGGACAAAATCTGAGAGATGAATATTCAATTGGCCGCTGACCATGCTGTCTTTCCAACTCGAAAGCAGGGTGTTCTGCTCTATCGCTTCAAAGGCGGCCCGTATGGTCGGCGTGAAACTTCTCGGTTGCAGATCAAGAATATGCATAATTTCATTATCCCGGCAGACAACCTCAACCTTCATGCTGTTCACCAGATTCTGAGCCAGGGTAAAGGAGGTCGAAGTAACAAAATAGAGCCAGTAGGAAGAGAGTCGCGGTGTCATAACCGGAACCGTCACGATCACTCTTTTCAGGCCGCGAGCCGCCGCATATCCGAGGAGCATCTCCCGGTAGGTCATGATATCCGGCCCGCCGATGTCAAAACTGCGGTTGTAGGTAGCCTCATTCTTGAGGCAGCGCAGGAGGAGTTCAATGACATCGCTGATACCGATCGGCTGGCACCGGGTATCCAACCATGAGGGGGCAATCATGAAGGGGAGCTTTTCCACCAGATCTCTGATAATCTCAAAGGAGGCACTCCCCGAACCTACAATAATTCCGGCCCGCAGGGTTGTCAGACTGAATCGCCCGGCTGCCAGAATCTCTTCCACGTGCTTCCGTGAGGCAAGGTGTCGGGACAAGGTTTCCTGATTGGCGATGCCGCTCAGATAGATGACCTGGCACACGTTCAAAGCATCCATCCTGTCGCGGAAATTGACCGCGGAGGTCGCTTCCATTTCGCCAAATTCTCCGGAAGACGACATGGAATGGACCAGATAATAGGCACAATCGATCCCCTCAGGAATGGCATCCAGAGACGGGCGGTCGAGAAAATCCACCTCCACGGTCTGTACACGTGCCTGCATGCCCGGCGGGGGTGTAAACCGGCTACGGTCCCTGACGCAACAGAACAGTTCATGCCCTTCAGCGATCAATCGTGGCAGGAGTCGTTTACCGATGTAACCCGTTGCCCCTGTCAGCAAAATTTTCATGGCGGCTCCTCAATCCCTATGCCTGACAGTCAATTGGTGCGGATGTCATATAATGACACTGCGCCACTGTTGCTTTATTAGCAATGTTAATAACTGCGTTCGGTGTTTTTGAAACGTGGTTCAGCTCCACGAATCTCGTTCCTGGTATGTTTACGGGATGGAGTTCATCTTGGAGTGGTTGCAAATATATTGAAACTAACCTACATTTGGCTTAAGGATCACATTCAGTTAATGACTATCCCTATCCAACTGTGCTGAGATATTTGAGGTCAATAAATGGCTGCTGCCAAAGGCAAAGTTCAGATTCCGGAAATAACCAAACTGCGACAGCAGGCAGAAGATCTCCTCTGTTCCGGTGTATCGATGTTGAACGGAAACGACCACCAAGGCGAGTATGATGTGCAGCGGCTGCTTCACGAACTTCAGGTGCATCAGATTGAACTGGAGATGCAGAATGAAGAACTTCGTCAGATCAATGCCGATTTGAGTGCGAGTGAAGAGCGTTACCGAAGCATAGTTGACACTAACCCCGATTTTATCGACAGATATCTTCCCGGCGGCATACTTACGTATGTGAACCCGGTTCTTGTCCGCTTTACAGGTGTTGATGCAGAAGACCTTCTTGGTAAATCATATTTCCCCTTTATTCATGAAGATGATCTTCAAGTGCTGATACCTCTCATAGCGTCAATACGGAGAGATAATCCCAC
Source organism: uncultured Geobacteraceae bacterium (assembly GCA_903930585.1). Lineage (GTDB taxonomy): Bacteria > Desulfobacterota > Desulfuromonadia > Geobacterales > Pseudopelobacteraceae > JACRCG01. The sequence continues at coordinate 5,038 of CAIYZD010000134.1, forward strand.
CGTAGAGATAGAGAACAGG
>CAIYZD010000135.1 GCA_903930585.1 uncultured Geobacteraceae bacterium
AACCAACTGAATTTTGCCTTCATAAAATCAAAATCAGGCCCGGATGCTATGAACGCTGCCTTCCCCCTGATCAAAAAACCGGCACCTGCCCCGTGCAAACCCTTAACCTTACTGCTTCCCAGTGTAATCAGCACATTGGGATTGTAGGCAATGTTGGCTTCCGTTTTGTGCATGTAACCTGCAGGAATAAACAATCGTCCATCTTGTGATACTTTGATATAGCTGTTCCAAGTGTTGACCAGATGCGGCCCATCCTCTCCCAAGGTCGCGATTGCCACAACCCATCCTTCTTCATGATTTCCTGTAGTTTTTCTGGGATCATCGTGGCTTACTCCTTTTGTTTGGGTTGTCATTTTGCTAACGGCGCATTCAGCGGCTTGTCCGCTGCAATGCTTTGTTGGCAGAAATATCTTTAAAGCTGCCAGAAACATATTTGTGCAGCACACTGGATACGAGCGATTGGTAAGGTAAACCCTCTTCTATCGCCCTACGTTGCAGTGCTTCCAGGTCACGGCTCGAAATGCGGATGTTGATGCGTTTATCTTTTTTAATTGTTTCCTCTGCCAATAGTGCAAGCTGAGTTCGTCGCTCGTCTTTTAAATCAGATTCAAATTCACCTGCGTCAAATGCTTCCAGCATTTCCTGGTCTTCAGGGTTTAATTTTCTTTTCTTCATATGGGCACTCTCAAGTAATGCTTTGTAGCCTTCCGGCTGGGTATAATGCTTTTTAGAAAGATTTCGTCCTCATTTTCAACGTAAGGAACAAGCCAGGCATATTCATCAACCTCGACCACGAACATGCGTTGATTCGGACACTTAAAATTATTGGGATGAATCAGATCATCGAGCAATCTTCCGGACTGAAGTGCGAACAACACGTCCTCGAAAGATATGCCCCTCTCACTCATCAAGAGCTGGTTCTTTTCAGCATTCCAATTGATTTGTTTCATTGTTTAAAAATAGCACAAAGTGTGCCTATTGTCATCATCCCAGTTTTTTAACTCAGCCTGAAAAGAGAAACCCGACCCCTTTTCCAACCTTAAATTAAATACGGCCTTTCTAATTATTTTTACGACTTTCACGAAATATTTTTTTATATAAAGTAATTAAAAGCATTTCATTATAAGGAATCCATTTGTACCTGACCCCGTCAGAGATGCGCCTTTGATGCTGCCTTACCCCATTATATGTGCCTCGACGATAATGCCGCCTTACAGTGGTATAGCGCGGGTATCTCTCAATTTCAAAATATCCAAATAGATGTATAGCGCCGAAAATTATAAGTAATAATAGAAGATAATTAGCCATTGACTTGTCCTGAAATAGGATAATTCACAATTGTACGATTAACACATCACATGACATAACGCCAAAATTCAGCCGACCGCGCCAATGAACTGAGTTTGAAGAATGCGGCTCCACGCGGTCGGCTGTAATTTTATTGTTAGAGATCTTGGGGCGTTAAATCTTCTGGTGTGTAGGTGTGGGCCTCAATACGCTTTTTGCGTTCCTTACTTGCCCTTAACCCATCATCGAGGACGTACAACAAAGCTTCAGCTCCATAAGGCCCTTTTATTACGTCAAATTCTGTTGTCGAATCCATATAATGCTCTTCGAGAATGTTCAATACAGATGTGATACTTTTCAAAGCATCTTTGATATTGGCACTGCTGGCTGGCTCAAGTGGCACTGCACCACTATCTAATGCTAGGCTGAGATCATTGTGTGCGATGCGTCTATTTCGCCAATCACGACAAAATTTTGTTTTTTTAACTGCAACGTTAATTTTTTCAGAAATAGTGCTCTTAATTTCGTCATCTACAAGACATACTAGGCGTGCAATTGAGAGATTGTCCTTTCCGCAAGATTTTAGCGGGTCAGTAATTCTTGTAATATGGATGAGAGTACTTTCCCATAAAGAGTCTTGAACTGTCCTAAAAAATAACGGTGCGGAACTATTTAATAATTCAAGCCGAGAAGGTTTGGTCCCAAACAATTCAATATACTCATCCCATTTAGAGTGCAACTGGACCAATTCATACCATAAGGAGTAATAAAGAGACCCAAGCTCTTCCCCCATCATATCAATATGATGTTGTTTTACTTCCTCTGCTGTACTGTTCCTGGACATATTTCTAGCGACCTCTTCCAAGTTACTCTACGGATCTGGCTATCATGCCAAAAATAATGATATCCAGAAATACAAGCCAAAAAAGACGAAAAACCACTTCCCTTGTCACTCCGCCTCTTCCGATTAAAGTACCCTATCTAAATATCCCCTCCGACA
>CAIYZD010000136.1 GCA_903930585.1 uncultured Geobacteraceae bacterium
CGCAAAAACCCAAGAATACCCAGACAAAAATCCCACTGTTATCTTCACTTAATCCGTTTGCTGCTAACGCTGTTACTGGTGCCAATGTTCCTGCGATGGTGGTGATAAGTGCTCTCATGACATCCTCCTATTTTTACTTTCTTTTGAATTCGTCGCTTTTGTTTTTATACTTAGCATCACACGTGCCAAGTATGGATAATATATGATAATTTTTCGTAACTAACCGTTATTTGTGAGTTTATACTTTTTTATAGTGTAGTCTGTTGCTGGCAAAGATGGGATGGAAAAGTGCAGGTGTATGGCGTCATTATACTATCTGCGGAAGAATATATTTAATATGTAACAATAACAGGTGGTTAAAATTCATATACAGAGAATGGCGGGGTATATACGCTCTATACATTTATGGTGCAACGCGCAATGTAACGCCGCAAGCCATGCCATTGCGTTCTTAACAGCCTGAACAGTACACCGTCTCGAAATATTACTGCAAACTATTTAGTGTCGCGCTCAGCGTCCGGTCATTTGCTCCAGTCTTTCAGGGTACCGTGCTCCTTCTACTGTGATTCGTGCGGCAGCAGTATCAATATCACGGAGATCAGCAGACGTAAGTTCAATGGTAGCTGCGCCGTTGTTCTCGTCCAGGCGATGCAGCTTCGTGGTGCCAGGAATCGGCACTATCCATGACTTTTGTGCCAGCAGCCAGCCAAGGGCTATCTGTGCAGGAGTTGCGTTCTTCCGCGCTGCAATGGTGCCAAGTAAATCAACCAGGGTCTTATTGGCTTTTCTGGCCTCCGGCGTGAAGCGTGGCAACAGAGTGCGGAAGTCAGTGCTGTCGAACGTAGTGTCGTCGCTGATTTTTCCGGTGAGAAATCCCTTGCCAAGAGGACTGTAGGGCACTAAGCCGATGCCAAGTTCATCAAGCATCGGAATCACTTCCTCTTCAGGGCGTCGCCACCATAGAGAGTATTCGCTTTGAAGCACAGCTACAGGTTGGACTGCATGAGCGCGACGAATAGTCTGTACCCCGGCCTCAGAAAGGCCGAAATATTTGACCTTTCCTTCCTGAATAAGTTCTTTCACCGTTCCCGCCACGTCTTCGATTGGCACGTCTGGGTCAACGCGGTGCTGGTAGAACAAGTCAATAACGTCAGTCTTAAGTCGTTTAAGCGAGGCTTCAGCCACTTCCTTGATGTGCTCCGGGCGACTATTGAGGACCGGCGCACCTTTTGACCCCCTTGGATCGACGCTGGTATCAAATCCAAACTTGGTAGCTATTACAACCTGATCCCGCAGCGGGGCGAGGGCTTCTCCGACAAGCTCTTCGTTGGTGAACGGTCCATAGACTTCTGCGGTGTCAAAAAATGTGACACCACGTTCCACGGCTGTCCGGATGAGCGAAATCATCTCCTGCTTTTCTTTGGGCGCGCCGTAACCAAAACTCATTCCCATGCAGCCAAGTCCGATTGCCGAAACTTCGAGCCCGCTTTTTCCCAATACACGTTTTTGCATTGTTTTCTCCTTTATCTATTAGCGGTATGCCTTGTTGATTACGTATTCTATTCCTGAAGTCACGAAACTGCGGCAGATGATGCCGGCACTGCCGAATTGTGAAGATCGTCATTAATCATTTGCTTATTGTAGAGAATATTTTTCATTGTGTAAGCGTTTTTCTGCTATATGACAAGTATCTTATCCAATCTTCCCACGAGAGCAGGAAGGTAACGCATTTCAGGCAGATGCATTCAACAATCATCTAGCAAGTTTCTCGCGAAAATAATAGAATCTACAAAGCCAGCCAAAAGGACGTTTATTATGAAAGTGACAGAAAAATCGTTAAAAGCGCGGTGTACTGAGCTGAACCTCAAAGATTTACGTGATACGACCTTTGGGATCAGATTCGAGAGATTGACCAAAGGTTATACGGTACAATTAGTATACCGTGATGCCACGCCCCCAAAAAACCTCATCGAAGAGGCAAGTGCTTCAGAGGCGGCTGCTATTATTGAAGGTGCTGCTGCTGGTGCCTCAGCAGTGAAAGCTGCCGGCGGAGATAAACCAGAATACATAACCACCGATACTTTTGTCCGTCAAGCCGGCGAACGGTGTGTGAAGTGTCAGACGAAAGATATTACTGCCGGTCACCTTTCAGCTACAACAAAGGGTGTGCTCTCACAGGCATGCTCTTGTACGAGATGCGGGACTACATGGACAGCAATCTACACACTTTCAGATTATGACAATTCCGCTGCAGTGATTGAATAATTGACGCCACACTGATCAAGACGCTGGAATGTATATTTTGAAAGGGAGTACTCTTCCGATACATTGAAGTTGGATTATCTCTGATCACCATGGAGTCATTCAGGAGGAATACTATGAACACGGCACCGGTCGTAGAAATTTTCTTCGATTACATCTGACCTTGGTGTTACCTCGGTACCGTGCGTACCGACCGCCTGCATCAGGAATATGGAGTCGAACTGCGTTTTACCGCATTTCCGCTGCATCCTGAAACACCAGAGGAAGGAATGGAGCTCTCCAAGCTATTTGCCGGGCGTGAAGAATTATTTGAGGCCATGCAGACGAAGCTGGCATACGTAGCAGCTATCGAAGGGATTCCGCTTACGAAAAGGACGCGCACCTACAACAGCAGACTCGCTCAGGAACTCGGGAAACTGGCTGAATCTCAAGGAGTAGGCGACCCGTTCCATCGGGCGGTTTACCGTGCCTTTTTCGTCGATGGCATCAACATCGCTTTGATTGACGAACTGTTAATTATTGCCGAATCCGTCGGTATTCAGGCTGTTGAGGCACGGGCAGCATTACTAACAAGGGGTTTCGCTGCTGCGGTCGACGCTGACTGGCAGCGTTCCAGAGATATGAGGATAACCGCTGTACCGACCCATCTATATAAAGTAAAAAGATTCGCGGGGTTCGGTACTTACGATGATTTTGTGAGCTTGATTGGGGTTGGGAAAAGGTAAAATTCAGGTCTCATTACTGATTTTCAGGAACGAATATTGCTCAGAGAATGTTTGATCTTTGACCAGAGTTGAAACGATAGGCCGCGCATTGTCTCACGGCCTATACAATGATGCTTTTTTAGATATGATACCAAAGTGAATGGAGTGACTGCGGCAGATATCCTATTTCTTTTTCGCAGGGGCTTTCGCGGTCTTAGCTGGTTTAGCAACTACAACTGGCGCAACAGGAGCCGGGAATAGATTTTTAAGCGCACTACCGGGAGTAAATTTACCGCTTGTTTTAGCAGCGATCTGCATTTCAGCGCCGGTCTGCGGATTTCTTCCGATACGTGCAGGACGTGTCACGGCGCTGAATGTACCAAAACCGATGAATGATACTTTGTCTTCAGCCTTAAGCGCGGAGATTGTTGTGGA
>CAIYZD010000137.1 GCA_903930585.1 uncultured Geobacteraceae bacterium
CTCATCCAGATCCGAACCGGCCATCTTGCGACCCGTAACGACCTCAATCCCCAGATCGACAATTTTATTGATTTCGGCAGCGAGCGCATTTTTGGGCAGACGGAATTCAGGGACCCCATAACGCAGCACCCCCCCCAGTTCAGGGTTGGCATCAATGATGGTGACGCGGAAACCTTTGCGCCGCAGCTGGTAGGCGCACGAAAGTCCGGCCGGGCCGCCACCGATGACGGCCACCGCCATGTCCAGTTCTTCCGCGGGAGAAGCAAATGTCCACCCTTCCCGAATAGCCATGTCACCGATATGTTGCTCAAGGGCATTGATCGAAACGGCCCCGTCATATTCACTACGATTGCAGTTCTTCTCGCAGGGATGGTGACAGGTCCTGCCGATGGCTGCGGGAATAGGGTTGTTTTCCGTCAGGGTCCGCCATGCCCCCTGGAAATCGTTGTTGCGAGCCTGGTGAACCCATACCGGTATATCCCCGTCAACGGGACAGGCGCCGTAACAGGGTGCGTTTTTTTTCTGGTGTACGGCAACGGCATTGCGCCATGTGCCCGTACTCAATATATCCGTGTACCCCGTGGTCCAGATGGATGGAACCCGGTCAACTGAATTCGCCATCAACAGCCCCCTTCATTGCCGATTCGGTAACCGTCCATACAGGCCGCCACATTGTTTTCCGATTTGACCGGGCTTGTTTCCCCGACTACCTTTTTCAGCAGATCGGCATTGGTGTAATTCATCAATCCAAGCAGGGCGCCGACAAGGGTTGTATTCACGATTCTGCCCAACTGGTTATTGCCGGCAATTTTCGTGGCATCGATCGCAACGATCCTGAAGGCGCCGAGATGTGCAAACTCCGTTGCCGGGCGGGAGGAATTGATCAGCAGCAGCGTCTTTTCCGTAGCCGTACCGAGCAGATTGCCGCCTGTAAGGAGGCTGGGATCAAAACAGACGATTGCGTCCGGTTGTTCGATGTCACAGCGCATCCGGATCGGTTTGTCGTCAACCCGCAGCGATGAACTGACCGGCGTCCCCCTCCTGGCTCCGCCATACGTGGCGTAGGCCAGGACATGCCGACCTTCCTGGAAAAACATTTCCGCCAGAAGATTCCCTGCCATCTGGGCGCCCTGCCCCCCTCTACCCTGGATAATGAACTGCAACACGTTATCCTCCTTACCGACCAGTTCTTTATTAAATTTTAAGCTGGCCGAATATCGGCTTGAAAACCCCTATCTTCAGCAGCAGGTAGAAGATGTAGTAATGTCCTATCAGGTCGGCGACCGTAATCAGGGCAACAACTCCGGGGCTGGCGTCGGAACCGGCGAAAAAAGTCATCAGAAGTGTAAAAACCAGTCCCACCCCGATTGCCAGCGCAAAGAAAGGCACCGCATAGGGGCCCCTGACCAACAGGTTAAAAGAGGTCTTGCCGGCTGCCCCGGCGGTAACACTCGTTGCCAGATACATGATGACGATCAACAGGTTGACCGAAAGCAGAGCCATCTCGACGGCAGACAGCAGACGTTCGCCTATTGCCAGTTGTATGAACCCGAAATGGGCTAAAAACAGTGTCATGGTCGTGCCGCCCAGAAAAGCGTAGAACATGCACATGACCGGCATCAGGGCGGTGTTCCAGATAGGAATGGCGTTGGATGACGTCAGGAGAAAGCCGTCGTATATCGCCACAACAAATGCGAAGAGAGCGGCAATGACCGCCACGGGCATGAACAGTGAGCTGCCTGCGGGAAGCAGCAGGGCCCAGCCCCCCATTACCACCATGAACGTCATGGCCCATAAACCACGCGATACCCAGGAACTCCCGGGACGCGACATCCCGCGCCAGAAGCGCCATGGCTGCCCCAAATACAGCAAGTGGGCGCCCCCCTTGCCGCCAACGACTATCAAGAGACCAAGCAGCATTCCCAGGCGGGATTGAGTGACCACGGAAATCATGAAGAGTCCGGCGCCGACCTTTCCAAAAAAGAAGGCGCTGGCGATCAATGCTGACCACTCCACCTGTTGCCTGAATCCGAGCACATATGCGTTCCCTTCAACTAAAGGCATGCTTTTTGACATGTCAATCTCCCCTAACTCAGATAGTAAACAGACGGTTCGGTATTATCGTCACTCAGGGCCTGGACTCCACCACGACTCCGGATAAGTCGGCTGACGGTACTGTTCGGATCATCCAGATCACCAAATATCCGGGCATCCGCCGGACAGGTTTGCACACAGGCAGGCTTCAACCCTTCGTCCACCCTGTGCGAGCAGAATTTGCACTTCTCAACGATCCCGTCCTGATGTTCTTTGTACTTTACCGCCTCATAGGGGGTCATTACCTTACCGTGATACCCCTGTTTCAACCGGCCTCTCTTGAGAAAGATCCTGTTGTTGTACGGGCAGGCCACGTAACAGGCCCGGCATCCCATACATTTGTCGTGGTCCACCAGGACAAGCCCGTCGTCCCGCTTGTAGGTCGCCCCGGTTGGACACACCCTCTGACAGGGGGCATTGACACAGTGATTGCAGAGGACCGGAACAAACTGTTTCCTTACGTTGGGATATTCTCCTGAAACCTGGTCCAGCACCTTGGTGTACATGACACCGGGAGGTGTGCCGTTCTCCGCCTTGCACGCGATGGTGCACGCCTGACATCCGACACAGCGCTTAAGGTCAACTACCATTCCGTAATGCATTACCAACCACCTCCTATTCTGAAATTATGCTTACTTTTACCTTGGTTGAGGTTTCCAGGTGCCCCGTCATACCGTCGGTCCATTTGACATCCGCCGGAAGCAGCCTGTTGAAATGGGTGGTAACCTTGCGTTTTCCGACCGGATGCTGCGACCAGCGACTCATGCCGTTTGAAAGGGCAAGACAGTCAGGATGAACCTCCTCGCAGACGCTGGCGCGACCGGTCACCTCACCGAAGGGGGACTCCAGCTTCAGGATGTCACCGGTCTTGATCCCCTTCTTTTTGGCTGTCTTGGAATTGATCATCACCCCCAGATGGATCGGCATGCAGCTGATCGCCTCATCAATCCAGGGGATGTTCGTGCTTTCGGAGAAGTTGGTCTGGCACTCCTTGAAGGCGAAGGCATACAGGTCATACTCGGGCGGCATATTGTGCAGCGGATGATGATCCCGCCAGATCGGCACCGGCAGGTAGGACGACGTATCCCACGCTTTGTTGCCGGCCTCCATCTTACGCGCCAGGTCGTCTCCGGTCTCCTTGATGAAATTGAAATAGAGAGGAATGCGCAGTCCCTTGGCGGCAAACGGCAGATACATCTCTTCCGGAGTCTGGAGGCGTGTCGTATGGCCGTTGGCCTGGAACCACTCCAGCCCCTTGTCCGGACCGTACAGGCTCTTGGCCATACGGTCGGTTATTTCCAGGTTGCTGTATTTCCTGTTCGGGTCCAGATAATTTTCCGGGGTGAGGAACGTCGTGAAGTTCAGCAGACCGTTCCAATTGGGGAGGAAACCGATCCGATCGGCCAGGTCGGTCAGGATATCCGTCGCATCACGCCCGTCATAGAGCGGTTTGATGACCGGGCGGCGGTAGACGTGACCCGTCACCATCGGCGGCTCGATACAGACCAGCAGGTCCGATTCGAGATACGACAGATCGGGCAGTACGATATCGGCCCAGTCGGTTGACTCGTTGAGGACGATGTCGATCGCCACAATGAACTTCATCCGTTTGAAAACGTCCACGACCTTGTTGGTCGCCGACAGGTTCCACATCGGGTTCGAATGTTCGATGAGGAGCGCCTCCGGCTGGAAGTCGAAGCCCCATTTCTCCGGATTCAGCACATTATCCGCGGTCAGATGTCCCGGATCGATCCCGATCGGATACCACTCCATAAGCTGGAAGCTGTACGGTTTTTCCTTAAACTCATACGGGGGGTGCAGCAGGTGCGGTTCGGGGTGGAGCATACCGTCTTTCCCCGGGTTGATGACCAGAAGGCGGTGATCGAGACCCACGCCGATATGGCCGCCGGGGACATCGATGTTACCGATTATCAGATTGATCAGCTTCATGGCCAGGGAGTCGAGTCCACCATCGAAATGCCCGATGGCGCCGCGATAAAAATTGACAGCGGCCGGCCGGTACGGGTATTCCTTGCCGTTAAGCATGATGGTGCTGCCGATACAGGCCGCTTCACCGAACTCCTGCGCGATCCGGCGGATAGTCTCTGCCGGTATGGAGCAGATCTCCGCCATCCGCTCGGGGGTGTGGTCCTTCAAGGTATCCTTGATCACCTGAAAAGCCGGTTTGTACTCTACGCCGTCGATCGTGAAGGACCCTTCCAGGGCAACATCCTGAAGATTCAAATCGACCGCATCGTATTCCCGGGCAGACCCTTTGACCGAATCCCAGACCATCGGCTTTTCCGTTTCAGCGTTCCTGAGAAGGTTGCCATCAGGCGCCACCAGATAGATGCCGTTGGTATGTTTGCGCATAAAACCGGCATCATAGATGTTCAATTCGTGCAGAAGCGTGTAGCACATACCAAGGACGAATGCCCGGTCGGTGCCCGGACGAATCGGCAGCCATTCATCGGCCTTGGACGCCCCCGACGACAGGCGCGGCTCGACCACAATCAGTTTCATTCCCCGGTCAACCCTGGCGCTGGCCATCCTCTTGATGGAGGCCGCAACGTGCAGATGGGAGGAAAAGCCATCGCCTGCGCCGATCTGGATCCAGTACTTGCAATGATCGTAGTCGTTAACGGATGCAAAGGAACCGTCTAGAGTCCCGTTGATCGGGTGATAGGCCGCGCCGCAGTACTGCCCTACCGTCGAGAAATAGTGGGGAGTGCCAAAGGCCGAACCCCAGCCCCAGATGTGGATCCGGTGGAAATCGTTGATTGCAACGAGCAGTTTGCGAGGGTCATCCTCGCGGATCTTTTTCAATTTTTCGGCAACGGTCGAAAGCGCCTCATCCCAGGAGATCGGCACCCATTTGGGATCGACTCCGGCGCCTTTTTGCGGGTTGGTGCGCTTCATAGGGGTCTTGACCCGATGGGGGTCATAGAGCCTCATGATACCCGCCTGCCCTTTTGGACAGAGTTTCCCGCGGTTGCTGGGGTTGTCCGGATCACCCTCGATCTTTATCACCACGCCGTCTACGACATGGGCAACGATCGCGCAGCTGTGAATACACATCTTGCATGCGCTTTTGGCCCAGTAATCTTTTTGTGCAACCATATCGCTCTGTTTCAAAATATTTCTCCTCTCGTATTACAGAAGTTGTCTTCCCGAACTATTTTCCCTGAACCACCGGCGCCCTATGCCTGCCGTGATACGGCCCGTCACACGCTTCCATACATCCGCATCCGCTCAAGCGGCTCATCAGCAGCCGCTTTGCGTTGATCACGACAGAGCAACGGCGGCAGCCTGATCCGCTCCGAGCATGAGTAAAGGTTCAACCTGTTGCCTCTCGCAAACCCGACAACCGTAATGTTCAGATCTTCGGCAAGCGCAATCGTCATGTCGGTTGGAGCCGAGCGGGCGACAAGAATGGGGATGTTCATCTTGGCCACCTTGATCAGTATTTCCGACGACACCCGACCGCTAAAAAACAGCACATGGTCCGAAAGGTCCAGTTTCTGCAAGACGGCCCGCCCCATGATTTTGTCGAGCACATTGTGGCGACCGATATCATGGCACGTAAAGCTGACTCTGCCCGAACACCCCACACCGCCATTGTGCGTTCCGCCGGTCTCTTTAAAGATGGCTGAGTTCTGATCAAGATAATTGGCATAATACAGGGCCTCATCCAGGGTTATCCTGACCTTGGAATCCTGCACCTTGAGAAGAGATCCATCGTTTTCAAAATTAAAGGAGGCCCGACTCTTGCCGCAGCAAGATGATATGACCCGTCTGCTTAAAATCCCTCGTTGCCCCTGACGTGCCCTCCCCTCGACCCTGATGACGTTCTCTTCGCAATGGTGACCGATGGTATAGAGATCGTCCCTCTCCTTGATAAACCCCTCGGAAACCAGGAACCCGACGGTCAGCTCCCTGATCTGATCGGGTGAACAGAGAATCGTTACGATTTCTTCCTTATTGAAATAAATCGTGATCGGCACTTCCCGGACAATCACATCCTCGGTTATTTGCTTTTCAGTTCCTATAATCTTGATAACTGTCCGTGATACGGTTTCGGCTATCATTCGCTACCTCCCGGTGATCCGTGCAACAGCAGAACTATCGTCTGCCGATGGCAGAGCAAACGCTGATATACCAAAGGTGATATAAGTACGTTTTCTAAAATATCGTTTCCTGTTCCAGTAAAGAGCAAGCAAGATGCCAACTACTCAATATAAAAGCTAGCCCTGCTAAAACATTGGTTTATAACACTGCACACTATGGAATGGTTTTGAGAAAGGATATAACTTTATTTTGGGGTGTTATCCGTGCGGGATGCGTAATGATGCACCGAAGGCCGGTGCAGGCGGTATAATATAACTGCGGGGTATAAGAAAAGTTTGATGTTTCCCCCTCAGGGGGAAGGACCGGGTTATGTTTTTTTCAAGCGGCTGCTCAGGGCCGGCTGGGTAATACCAAGCAGTCTCGCTGCCATGGACTGGTTACCCTTGGTCCGTTCGATGGCCTCCTTGACCAGCAGTTTGGCTGCTTTTTTCAGAGTCGGCAGACGCTCGTGAAAGGTCAACAGGGTATCATCACGTGTGGTCTCATCTGCAGCAGATTCTTTTATCGAGCGTCCCATCGCCTTGCAGAAGGACTCCATGGAAAGCTTCTTGCTGTTGTGCATGCTCACGGCGTTAAACACCATGGCGCGTAATTCACGGATATTTCCCGGAAATGGATAATTAGAGAGGAGCAGCGACAACTCCGGTGGCGGAGTCGGCTTGTTCTTGCCCATCTGACGGGCAGCCTCTCCGAGCAGATGGTCAAGCAGTACGGGGATATCCTCGGTCCTTTCACGAAGTGGCGGTATTTCTATATGATGGGTGAAGAGCCGGTAGTAGAGATCTTTTCGAAATGTTCCGCTTTTCTGTTTCTGTTCCAAATCGACGTTGGTCGCCACGACGATGCGGGCGGTAACCTCCATCACCTTGTCACTACCCAAAGGCATGTATTCTTTTTCCTGAAGGAGCCGCAGAAGCTTTATCTGGGACAGAGGACTGAGATCGCCGATTTCATCAAGAAACAGCGTTCCTCCCGCCGCCTTTTCAACCATTCCGGCACGCTCGCGGTCTGCCCCGGTAAAGGCCCCCTTCACATGACCAAAGAGTGTATCGGAAAACATATTATCGTCAAGGCCGGCAACATTGACAGGAACCCACGCCCCCTGATACGGACTTACGTCATGGACGGCCTTGGCTACGAGCTCTTTTCCCACGCCGCTTTCCCCGGTAATAAGAACCGGTTCCGAACTACAGGCAAGGGCTTCAACATACTGGAATATTGATTGCATTTTGTCGCTGTGACTCACCATATTCTTAAAAACGTCCGGATGTATGAGCTTTTTCTCCAGAAAACCGGCCAGGTGTTCCTGGAACCGGGACAGTTCCTTCTCACTTTTTTCCCGTTCCGCAATCTCTTTTTCGAGTTGCGCCTTCTGTTTTTCCAGTATGATCAGTGCTCTCCGCAGGGCCAGGTGAGTTCTCACCCTGGCCAGCACTTCATCCGCATGGAACGGCTTGGAGACAAAATCGACCCCGCCGACCTCAAAGGCCTGGACTCTGTCAACACTATCCTCCAGAGCACTGATAAAAATCACCGGCACGTCGCGCAGATGTTCGTCCTTTTTCAACCGCCGGCACACCTCGTAACCGTCCATCTCCGGCATCATGATGTCCAGCAGGATAAGATCCGGCACAATGGTCCTCGCCGACAACAGTGCCAAACCACCGCTTTTGGCCGGTCGCACGTTAAAACCATCAGCACTGAGTATCTCCGACAACAGATCCAGATTTTGGGGTGTATCATCAACCACCAGAACATTCCCTTTGTCATTGAATACCGTGTGGTCGGAACCCTCCGGTTTTTTTTGAGACTCTTTCATGCTCCGCTCCCCGCGCTCCCCTAAACAAGTACCTACGATGCACAATTAAACGTTCAACAGATCCAGCAACAATTCAAATTGATACTGTTTTTCCATACGCTCCATGACCATCCCGACATGTGCATCGAAAGCATATATGCGGGCTATGACGTCCCGGATGGCCCCAACATGAAGGGTAATCAGCGCCTGTCGCAATTCTTCGCGAAGCTCATCAGGCAGAGGTTGCAGGTCATGGGGAGTCAACGTGACAGATTCCGTGGTGTCGGCCACGTCCGCCGTTTCTTCAGCATAACGGTACTCAATGCCGAGAAGCCTTTTTATCGCGGCAAAGAGCTCACTCTCCCTGAACGGCTTACTGATAAATTCGTCGGCGCCGGCCATCAGAATATCATTCCGTTCCTCCTCAAATGCGCTGGCACTTACCGCAATGACCGGGATTCGTTCCCCAGCCGGTCTGGCCTTCAAGGACTTCGTTGCCTCATAGCCATCCATAACCGGCAATCTCATGTCCATCAGCACCAGGTCAGGTTTCTCATTACTGCAAACGGCAAGCGCCTCCTCACCATTTGCAGCTTCCAGCGTTTTAAAACCAACAAAGGTCAGCAGTTCCACGACAAATCGACGGCTTATTTCCTTATCGTCCACGACGAGAATCGTTTTTGACCCACTATCCGGCGTCACCCCCAACACCCGCCGGATTTCATCGGTCCGCTCGACACAATCCTGCTGACTTTCATCAAGTCTGCAGGACGCGGTAAAGAGGCTCCCTCTGCCGAACACGCTGCGGGCGACAAGGTCTCCCCCCATCAAACACATGTATTCCCTGCTGATTTTCAGACCAAGTCCGGTACCGCCTTTGCTCTTGCCGCTCATGGTCTGCTCAAAAGGCTGGAAGAGTTTGTCCATCTCCTGATGCATGATGCCGATGCCGGTATCCTCCGCCTCAAACGTAAGTATCCATTGCCTCGCGCATTCCTGAGTGGCAACAGGCAACCGGTCGACCGTGGCAAGGACGCGAAGGGTGACCCCCCCCACGTCGGTGAACTTGATTGCGTTGCCTATCAGGTTAATCAATACCTGACGCAATTTTCTCACGTCCCCTACCAAAAAACGGGGCAGAACTTCCTGCTTTTCGATAGTGAAGTACAACCGCTTCTGCTCACCCCTCATTCTGAACATTTCACCCAGATCATCAAGCAGGGAATAGAGATCAAAGACCCCCTGAGTCAGATTGAGGCACCCGGTCTCAATTTTTGAAACCTCCAGCACGTCGTTGATAAGAGCCAGTAAATGATCTCCACTGCTATTGATGGCTTTGAGGTGCATCTTCGATGAATGTGACAGAGATGAATCGCGCAACATCAGTTGCGAAAAGCCGTGTATGACGTTAAGTGGCGTGCGCAGCTCATGGGACATGTTTGCCAGAAAAAGACTCTTGGCACGGTTGGCTGATTCGGCGGATTCCTTAGCCTGCTGCAATAAGAGTTCTGCCTGTTTGCGCGCGGTAATGTCACTGGAAATACCACAGACCGCGTAAATTTTTCCCTTGGTGGAGAGGAGCGGAAATTTCAATGACAGATACGAATGGAGCCCATCATCGTGACAGGCTTCCTCCTCCACCTGTATTGCCCGGCCTAACCTGAGCACTTCCTCATCGTTTTGATGCCACGCCTCGGCAATCTCCCGCGAACATATATCAAAACCGGACAGACCGATAATACTGTCCCTGTCAACATGAAACAGCTTTTCAAATTTTCGGTTGACGAGGCGGAAGCAGCCATGAGTATCCTTTATGTATATACACGCGGGAGAGTTGTCCAAAATTGACTGCAAACGTTCATCGCTCTCACGCAGGGCGCGCTCCGCTTTTTTTCTTTCGGCAATTTCCTGTTCAAGAAGTGCGTTCTGTTTTTCAAGTCTGGTCTGTATTCTACGGAGCGCCACGTGTGTTTTCACTCGGGCAAGAACTTCCTGGTTTTGAAAAGGCTGGGCAATGCAATCAACCCCGCCGACCTCAAACCCTCTGATCCTGTCAATATCTTTTTCCCGGGCAGTAAGAAAAATGACCGGCACATCGTGCGTTAATTCATCTTTTTTCAGGCGTCGACAGAGCTCATAGCCGTCTGCGTCAGATATCATTATGTCAAGCAAAATCAAATCCGGTGCAATTGAACGAACCAGGTCCACAACAGAACTGCCGCACGTTACCGTCTGCACCCTGAATCCGTCCTCGACAAGGATGGATAACAAAGATTCAAGGTTCATTCGCGTACTGTCAACCACCACTATTTCGCCGCTTGGCTCGTTCACATGGTGTTCTCCATTTCCGGGATGGTTTAATTCAG
>CAIYZD010000138.1 GCA_903930585.1 uncultured Geobacteraceae bacterium
ATCGCATTAAAAATTACCGCCTATGTTTCAATGAAAGAGATAGATAAGGCGCTAAAACAGGCGCGAAGAATTATTGAAAAATATCCAAGTTCTGCGCGTGGCTATATGCTGCTTGCGTCTGTGTATGAGGCCCAGAAAGATTATCAGCATGCGATCGGCGAAGTAAAAAACGGGCTGCGCCAGGATAGTAACAACGTTCAGGCAATTCTCTATCTTGGAAAGTTGTATGAAATCAATAAAGAATACTCACTTGCCATGTCTGCCTATACCGATGCGAGCAAGAAAAAAACGGACTTTGTACCGGCAATTTTTGCTCAGGGAGCGCTTCTGGATATTACCGGTCACAAAAATGAAGCCATCGGGAAGTATCGTGAGGTACTGGAAAAATCCGACAACTATCTCCCGGCCCTGAATAATCTGGCCTACCTCTTCGCAGATGGGTATGGAAAAAAAGAAGAGGCGCTCCGTTTGGCCATATCCGCATTTAAACAGGACCCCGGCAATGCCGGAGTTATGGATACTCTTGGATTTGCCCTTCTTAAAAACAGCCGAAAGGACGATGCTAAAAAGGTTCTGGAAAAGGCCGTAAGTCTGCTCCCGAACGAGCCAACCGTAAGCTACCATCTGGGGCTTGCCTACAAGGAGACTGGCGACAATTCCAATGCCACCAGGATGCTGCAAAAAGCCATTTCATTGGGAGAATTTTCCGATGCAAACTCGGCACGATCACTACTGGGACAACTGAAAAAGTGAGCCGAATGAGATGACATTCAACGAAGTAATACTCATATTGTTCGACTTAGTACTTGCGGTAGCTGCGCTTCTTTCTGCTGTTATGACACAATTCAGTTCAGTAGAGCTGATCGAAAAATTTCAGGGGGGAGATTCGATATATTCGGTACTCATCTATGTTCTGATAATTCTTTTTTCCTCACACCTGATGGAAGTCTATGATCTTGATAAAAACTATCGAAAGCGTGAAATAATCATCAATATACTGTTCGGCGCCTTCACGGCCTTTGCACTTCTTTCGATTGTGTATGATCTGGATCAATTCGTGAAAATCGGGCGTGATGTTCTGCTGGTTTCAATTCTCTTCTTTGCCATTTTCCAGATCTGCTGGCACATACTCTTCCTGATGGGAAAAAACACGAAACATTTTTCACATCGGATCATGATACTCGGAACCGGCATGCTTGCCGGCCAGATCGGTGAAATGATAGCCGGATCGGGAAGAAACCTCAGTCTGGCCGGCTATGTTACCTGTGACAACGGCATAGACAAACCTGGAAACGGTGAAACAGCCGCATTCTCAGTGCCGCAGGACGCCATTATCAGTAATACCGGCAGCCTGTTGGAAAAAGCATCGGAAAATAAAGTAGACATGCTTGTGGTGGCCCTTTCGGAGAAACGAGGGGTGTTTCCCGTCAGGGATGTTCTTAAATGCAAACTGAACGGCATCAGGGTCGTGGATGCTCCTTCAATGTATGAATTGATATTCAGTAAATTGATGCTGGAGCAGATTACCCCAAGCTGGTTTATTTTTTCCAGCGGCTTCAATCGATCCCTGTTTTTCATGGTTGTAAAACGGATTCTTGATGTGCTGCTGGCGACGTTTGGTCTGCTGGTTTCCCTGCCGTTTTTTCCATTGATTGCTCTTGCAATAAAACTCGATTCGTCGGGCCCGGTATTTTTCAAGCAAATTCGCGTCGGGCTGAAAGAAAAATCATTCATGTTGTACAAATTCAGGACCATGTGCCAGGATGCGGAGCAGCGAACCGGCGCCATGTGGTCGACGAAAAACGATTCCCGCATAACAAAGCTCGGGCGTTTTTTGCGAAACTCCCGCATTGACGAGATACCACAGCTGATAAACGTCTTCAAAGGCGAAATGAGCTTTGTCGGACCACGGCCCGAGCGACCCGAATTTGTACAAAAACTGAATGAAGTAATCCCCTACTATTCAAAGCGGCATTTTATCAAACCGGGACTGACCGGATGGGCCCAGGTTCGGTATCCGTACGGCTCCTCCGTTCAGGATGCCATAGAGAAGTTACGCTATGATCTCTATTATATAAAAAATATCGCCGCATTCCTGGATACGCTTATTTTTTTAGAAACTATCAAGGTAGTTCTTTTTGGACGTGGTGGACGATAACCATTTTCATCAACTTTATTTTGTGAGGTACGTACATGCGCAAGGCACTGTATACAATTTTGATCAGCGTGATGCTGGTAACGCCACTCTCTTTGTACGCCGGTGACTATATTATCGGCGAAGGTGATGGACTTGATATTGCCGTATGGGGGGTGGAGGATTTGACCTTTTCCGCAAAAGTTCGTCCGGACGGTAAAATAACGGTACCCGGCCTTGGCGATGTTATGGCAACCGGCCA
>CAIYZD010000139.1 GCA_903930585.1 uncultured Geobacteraceae bacterium
ATCGTGCATTAACATATATACAGCTAAGGTTAAAAAAGTATCTTCAATGATTACGCACAGTTCATAACTGGATATGGTTGCCAAAAATATGTCGATGACTTCCAGCCCCCAGAATGGATCACTCTCCAATAAAAAACTGTTTAACTTGATGGGTGATGCGAATCAATGGTTTCACTGCAAGCTCCTGTCTGCTGAATTACGGAAAGCAGACTGCAACTGCGCGAGCTTGAATAAATATTTCCTGTACGGCAGAAATCCACTCTGCACTGAAATTATCCGCATTGGTCAACCACGTTTCGATACATCTCGCTTTTTCCACTTTCACAGCTGATCGTTCATCGCAGACAGCTGAAACAATAAGTTCTCCGGTCCCCTTCATTTTGCCGCCCAGTTCATTGTCAGTCATTACAGTAAATGCCTCACTCAACGAAGCGAAGTCCTCTGCAGAAATATGTATAAAGCGCTCTCTCTGTAACCATTCTACCGCTTGAAGCAGCATGCTGTACTCTTCATGTTTCTCGGGAAGTGCTTTCACCAGCTCCTGATGAAGATAATAAAGCTGACGTTCCAAGGTCAGGCGTGGCATCCCCTGAACGGCAAGAAAGTTTCCAAACCATTTTACCTTACGAATAAGTTCCAGGTAGTCGAGTCGAGCAAGGGTAACCAGCCAGGCCGAATCTCCACTGGCAAAACGCCTTCCCCTCTCTCCGTAACGGGCAATAAAATAGGCAAACTCCTCAAGGCATAATCGTCCGGCGGAAATCGCTGCGGCAACCTCCCTTTCATCTGCCGGTACCTCATGATTAGATGCTTCGGGGTTGATGCTTGACGCTGAGTATTTCAAGCATTCGGCAGTAGGCAGCGGGTAAAGGTACGTATGAATTTCTGACATGGCAGCAAAGCACTCATGTACAGCTAGCATTACCCGATCGACGGACCGTTCCTCAAGGTCGATACTAACATTTGCCAGATATATGTTGGACCTGTCAGCGTGCCCTGCATAGAATGAAGTACCGTTCGCTTGCTCCGCATTAAAGGCTCTTTGTACGTCGCTCATATGAGCTCTATTCACCTCCAGAATACTCTGAAGAGCAATGAGGTACCCTATCAGGCAGAGCGGGTCTTCATTGGCAAGAAATCTCATTCTGGCGATCAGAGTATCAACACGTCTCCGTACATCATTGATTTCCGGTAGTGTGGAAGCGTTAAAATAGTCAAGATCATTTAAAATGAGCATAAAATGGTTCTTCTCCGCTCCCGGTCCGGTACGAAGCACGGATTCCAACACTGCAGACAGGGAGGATTTATTGTCTGAACTCTCAACGGTAACCAGGTAGTCAGCAAGCCGTTCAAGAGTGTTGAATAATGATGCGTATGTCCGGAGCTGGTTTACGTAGGATACCAGTGGTAACGTACCATTTGAGAATGCCGTGAAGAATGGGAGCTTTTTCAACCCTGCCTGAAGCTGATCAGTCTCCGGTTGCAATCTCGCTGCTAAACTATTTGATTGAGACAGTTCCATATCAAGCACCCTTTCTACACATTAACAACCTTCATACTCTTACCAGGTGGTAACCATTTTTCAAGCATTTCAGCAAGGGCTGTCTTGTTGAGTGGTTTTGCCAGATAGTCATCCATTCCGGCCTCAAGACACTTCTCCCTGTCCCCTTCCATGGCATTGGCCGTTACCGCAATTACCAGCACGTTATGGTTAATTACACGCGAGGTGACATCCCTGATCACTCCGGTGGCTTCATAACCGTTCATTTCCGGCATCATGCAATCCATCAGCACCAGATCATACTCACCTATTTCCAACGCCCGCACCGCTTTAAGGCCATCCGGGACTACATCAGCTTCATAGCCGATGTTCTTAAGCAGTTTACATATAATTTTCTGATTAATGGCATTGTCTTCTGCCAGGAGGAGCCGAACAGCCGGAGTTATCGCTGCTGCTTCAGCCTGATTGGTACCCTCGATTTGTAACGGTAAGGCCACTTCTGACTCGCAATCAACAGAACTTTCCTTCTGTTCCTGCCGGGCAAGTTCCAGTCGGGCGGTAAACCAGAAGGTCGAACCTTTCCCCTCTTCGCTGGATACACCGATCTCACCACCCAAAAGTTCCACCAACTCCTTAGACAGGGCCAATCCCATACCGGTACCACCATGACTGCGAGTGGATGAACTGTTAACCTGGGAAAAAGCGGAAAAAATATCTTTCTGGTAAGTATCCTTGATGCCACAGCCGGTATCATGGATATCAAATTTAATAATAACAAAACCGCCCTCGATAGCCTGACACCCGACTGATATGGCGATAGCACCTTTCGTAGTGAACTTGATGGCATTGTCAACCAGAGCGTTTAATACCTGCCGGATTTTGCCGGCGTCACCTTTAAGTTGGCAGGGAACAAATGCAGCGATTCGGCAGGAGAGCCCAATCCCGGCTTCAACCGCACGGGAGCCGAACGTGCCTGTTGTCTCTTGCAGGACACTCTGCAGATTTAAATCCTTACTTTCAAGAAGCAGCTTATTTACCCTGACCTGGGTGAAGTCCAGAATATCGCTGATTATACCAAGAAGATCATGACCGCAGTTGTTGGCAATCTGCGCAAAATCCCGCTGTTCATCATTAAGGTCACAATCAAGCAACAGATCTGTCATGCCGATCACCCCGTTGAGCGGTGTGCGCATCTCATGGCTCATGACCGCAAGGAATTCGTCCTTGGCACGATTCGCTATTTCAGCCTTCTCTTTTGCCGTTATGAGTGATGCTTCCATCTCCTTGCGTTTGTTGATGTTTTCCTTAATACTGACATAGTGAGTTACGACACCCTCTTCATCACGAATCGGTGATACTTTGGCGTGCTCGAAGTTGATATCACCGTTTTTACACCTGTTAATTAACTCCCCTTCCCACATCCCCCCCCTTTTTACGGTGGTCCAGAGTTCACGGTATGTTTCCTGTGGAGTCAGGCCGGATTTTAGAATTCGGGGGTTCTGCCCGATGGCCTCTTCAGCGGAATAGCCGGTCAATTTAACAAAATGCGGATTAACGAACTCTATTGTACCCCCTATATCAGTTATTACCACGGTAACCGGGCTTTGTTCTATGACACGGGAGAGCATGCTCAGCTTCTTTTCGGCTTCTTTACGCCAGGTAATGTCCTCATGCGATATTACTGCATAGGTGACGCCGTTAACGCTGAAGGGGCTTGCAGTACAAATGAACCAGAGATCCTTTTCAGGAGTATGGCACGGATACTCCTTCATGAATTGGGGAGACGTGCCATTCAGTACTGATTTGATTCCTATCGAAAAATCATTTACGAAAAGATCCTGACCGGAAGAAGGGGACTGACAGGCGAAGAAATAATTTGCCCCGATACTGCTGAACTCTTTTACCGCATTATTCTCATCGCCGAAAGCTTCCCAGGCACGATTGGTCGTGATGATGGTCCCCTGACAGTTTATTACGCACATATGCGCCCTGAGACCGTTAAGAGTCGCTTTGTAGAACTCATCCTGTGCAGTGAGGTTCGCTTCTGCCTTTTTTAAATCGGTGACGTCCGTTACCAGAACAAAAAAACCATGGACACCGTCACCAACACAATCGGGAATATAGTTTGCCCAGGTATAGCTGGTGCGACCATCGGGTTTGGTCAGGGTGCGTTCGAAATTTTGCCGTTCGCCTTGCATGGCTGATAGTATGAAACGCTCGTTCTTGCCAAAGAGTTCCTTACCCATAAGATCCCGGATATGAATCTCCTTCATCTGTTCAGGGCTTCTACCAAACCATTCCTGATAGGCACGATTGGCAAACCTGCAGCGGAGATCCTGATCCCAGTAACCGACCATTCCGGGTAATATATCAATCAATTTCCTCATAAAATCCTCGCTTTCTTTAAGCGAGATCGAGAGCTGCTTCTGCTCAGTTATGTCAATACATGAACCGACGTAGCCGGTGAAAGTACCATTGGCAAAAGTTGGCATGCCATTATCAAGTATCCAACGATAGCTACCGTCGTTTCTCTTCAGGCGATACTCCATTGCAAAGCTCTGGCGATTATCAAAACAGGTCACATAGGTTTCTATACAACGATCCAGATCATCAGGATGAACTCCTTCCGCCCAGCCATTACCTTGTTCCTGCTCCAAGGTCCGCCCGGTAAAATTCAACCAGACGTCATTGAACCAGTAGCAAAGCTTGTCAAGTCCCGCCAGCCATATCAAGACCGGCGCAGAATTTGCCAAAGAGCGAAAACGCTCCTCACTCTCACTGAGGGCCGCCTCCATTTTTATTCGATCAGTAATGTCATGTGCAATTGCAGCAGCTCCAACGATGGTGCCTTTACTGTCGTAAACAGGTGCCAGGGACAACGAAACGTGTAATTGGCTACCATCTTTATGCGTACGCACGGTATCGTAATGCTTTACGCTATCTCCTGAATGAATCAGTTTTAAAAAAGTCAATTCCTCAAAGCGGTGCGATTCCGGAATGATAATGAACATGGATTTGCCAACAGCCTCTTCGCGAGTAAATCCGTACATGCGTTCTGCACCACCGTTCCAGCTGGTGATAATGCCATCCAGCGTTTTGGCGATTATTGCGTCATCAGATGAATCTACAATTGCAGCAAGGTTTGTTTGTACTTCCTCGAGCCGCTTACGTTCGCTAATATCAGAAAAAGTTACTACCGCGCCGACTATCGTGCCATTTTCAAGAAGGGGATTAGATGAAAACGAAGAGGGGAAAAAGTGACATTCCTTATTACAGATTGAGAGGTCATCACAGCTAAAAGATGCTTCGCGATGCATGGACTTCTGTGAAAGACATCGTTCTGTAAGATCTGCCAAAGGTTTGCATTTCAGGAGCGTATTGATTTTTTTACCAATTACGTCCTCACTCTGATATCCCAGAATCTGCATTCCCGGTCTGTTCATAAAGGTGCATAGCCCCTCCATATCCAGGGTATATACACCATGTTCCGTTGACTGAAGCAGTTGCTCAAGGCGTGTTTCGCTTTGTTGAAGTTTCTTTTTCTCCTGATCAGCCAGTTTTTTTATCCGGACCTGATTCATCACCCGTAGCCGCATCTCTTCATGGTTAATCGGCTTGGCAAGAAAATCACTTGCACCCAGGCTCAATGATTGGGTGACTTGATTAGCACTGCTCGTCAGTACCACCATTGGTATGTGCTGTAATTTTTCGCTCTGTTTGACATATTGGATCAATTCACGGCCACCCATGACAGGCATCTCAAGATCAACGAGAATGACGTCAATTTCGTGATGATGCTCCAATACCTGAATCGCCTCAAAGCCGTTAAAGCACTGGAGTACCCGGCAATCGGATCCGGACAGTATGCTGCTGGTCATTTCGGTGTGCATACTGTCATCGTCTACGGCGAGAATTATTATTTCATCAGTCATGATAACCTCTAATAAATGAAACAGATATTGGGGGAGATTCAGCAGTATAGCTATACCGCCAGTAAACAATAAAAAGGCTTAATCTCATGCATCCTCCTTGCGGATATGCACCACCAACCGGATTACGTTTTGTGTAGCGGTACAGAGAGAGTCATCTCGCAGCCATTCTCACAATTCTGCGCCTCGATGCGCCCGTACATATGGTTCTCTATAATCATTTTCGACATATACAG
>CAIYZD010000140.1 GCA_903930585.1 uncultured Geobacteraceae bacterium
ATATTTGAAGTATCGCTCAGTAATACATGATCTGTTGAGTACCCTGATGCAAAAATACACTTCATGTTCGGCCTTAGTTTACGTATTTTCTCCATCATTACCCAACCACTCATTTCTGGCATGACATAATCGGTTAGCACCAGATCAATTTGTAATGATACATTCTTTATCAACTCTAAGGCTATATTTGGAGTCGCAGCCTCATAAACCACATAGCCGATTCTTTTTAAAAAGAGTGATGTAACTGACCTTACATCATCCTCATCTTCAACAAGTAATATAGTATTTTTACCAATGGTTATCGAACTCTCAGCATCGAGATTGGCTTTATCTGGTGCTGGAGGGTTATCTCGTGGCAGATAAATGGTGATGGTAGATCCACTGCCAAGCTCACTGTCAACTTCAATAAAACCATTTGCCTGCCCGACTATTCCATATACGGTAGCTAGTCCAAGCCCAGTCCCTTTACCTACTTCTTTTGTGGTGAAAAATGGTTCAAATAGATGCTCCTGCGTCTCTTTATTCATGCCAATTCCGGTATCATGAAATGACATTGAAATATATTCTCCCTGAGTCGGCCCTGCGATTGAACTACAACTTTTGTTCTCCAAGGTCATGTTTCTGGTTTTGATCGTAAATGTCCCGCCATCAGGCATTGCATCCCGTGCATTAATGGCAAGATTCATAACAATCTGATCAAGTTGTACCGGGTCCATCCTGATACTACAAAGATTGTCAACTGGATCAAAGGCAAGCGCAACATGTTCGCCAATAAGTCGATTCAAGGATTTTAGGCTCTCGGCAATGACCGGATTTGCATCTAGTGTCTGGGGTTTTGCAACATCCTGCCGTGAAAATGAAAGCAGTCGATGAGTAATATCTCTGGAATGTTCTGCTGCCTTACGTATCGACTGTAAATGATTCAGAATTTTGTCACTATCGTCAATATTCATTTTGGCAAGATCAGTATTTCCCAATATGACCATGAGCTTGTTATTGAAATCATGAGCAATACCTCCTGCTAGTTGTCCAACTGCCTCCATTTTCTGAGACTGCATCAACTGTTTCGTAAGGTTTCTCTTCTCGGAGATATTATCCTTTACGGCAATGTAATTGGTAATAGTCGCATTTTCATTATAGAGTGGTGAGATAATGGCATGTTCCCAAAAGGTACTGCCATCTTTACGTCTGTTATGCAATTCACCTTCCCATGTCTTACCTGAGCTGATTGTTGCCCATAACCCTTCATAGACTTTGGCAGGAAGCTCTCCAGATTTCAAAAAGTTCGGGTTCAGCCCCATCGTCTCTTCCGTACAGTAACCAGTAAGTTCAGTAAAGCTTCGGTTAACAAATTCAATATTCCCCGCTGCATCAGTTATTATGATAGATGCCGGACTCTGTTCTACAGCCCGTGACAGTTTCCGAAGCTTGTTCTCGGCATGCTTACGCCATGTGATATTTTCATGGGAAATAACCGCAAACCGTTCACCGGACACAATGACCGGACTTGCCCTACACAAGCCC
>CAIYZD010000141.1 GCA_903930585.1 uncultured Geobacteraceae bacterium
AATTCGTCCACGTCGCAGTGGCACGAGCGTGCTAAAAATTACGGTTTGAGTGCGTCTGCCTCTTTGCCGTTATACAGAAACGGGAAAGCGGTGGGTGCTCTCACCCTCTATTCGAGTGAGACTGACTTCTTTGATGAAGATAATCGTAATCTGCTGATTGATATGTCGAGGGAAATCAGCTACGCGCTTGATAATTTAGCTCGTGAAGCTGATCGTAAGAGGATGGAAGATGAGCGACTGAACCTTGAACGCCAACTGCTGCAAGCCCAGAAAATGGAGAGCCTCGGTGTTCTTGCCGGCGGCATTGCTCACGACTTCAACAATATCCTGGCGATCATTATGGGATATTGTTCTCTGGTTAAGATGGATTTTGAACATGTTGAGGATCACATTCCTGTGATGGAAAAAGCAGTTGAACGTGGTGCCGAACTATGTCGGCAGATGCTGGCATATGCCGGGAAAGCTGTAATTGTGGAGACCGAGGTACATTTGTGGTCGCTGGTGACTGAAATGGTCGACATGCTGAGGAAGACCCTCCCTCAAAATGTCACTCTCAAAGTTAATGGTTCACCCAGAATACCGGTATTTATAGGCGATGCCGCCCAGATCAAACAGGTTGTCATGAACCTGATAATCAACGCATCTGAAGCCATCGGCGAAGCACATGGTGAAATCCGATTATCTCTTACAAAGACGGCAATCCAGGCAGATAAAACTGAGAAGGATTATAAAGGCAAAGTTGTTCCGTTTGGCGTATATTCCTGCCTGGAAGTCATCGATACCGGCTGCGGCATGGACAATGATACCAAACAAAGAATATTTGAACCGTTTTATACTACCAAATTTACCGGTCGTGGTTTGGGAATGTCCGCCGTACTTGGCATCGTTGCAACCCACAAGGGATTTTTGCAGCTCTTCAGCCAACCGGGGCAGGGCACAACCTTCAAAATATTTCTGCCTGTCCAGACCAGAGAATCCGGAGAAAATGGTACACTGGTACAGACGCCACCATCGGAGCCTTGGCAGGGGAGCGGCACAGTTTTGCTGGTTGAGGATGAACCGCATGTTTTGACACTCGCAAAAACCATGCTGAAAAAACTTGGATTCACCGTCATTGAAGCATCAAACGGCAAGGAGGCGTTAGATTTGTATCTGCAGAATTTTGCTGACATTACTCTGGTAATGACGGATATGGGTATGCCTGTCATGGACGGTTACGAGTTATTCCAGGAATTGAAAATGATCAAGCCAGAGCTTCCTGTCATCATCTCCAGTGGCTTTGGAGATCAGGTAGTAACCTCACGGATACCACCTGATCAAATTGCCGGTTTAGTAAATAAACCATATAGCTTTGATCTGTTGCGAGAAGTGCTTATAAATGTGAGTTCTGATTGACAAAGAGGTGTCGGAGTGACCACTACGAACAGACCAAACGACGAGCTCCCGGATGAAATAATCAATCTCCGCTATCGTCTCGAAGAGGCACAAGAGACCCTGCGTGCCATAGGCAAGGGTGAAGTTGACGCATTCATGATTCCAGGGCCAGATGGTCAGCAGGTTTTCACCTTGAGAGGGGCCGAACAACCGTACCGGGTACTGGTTGAAACCATGACCGATGGCGCGATAACTCTGACCGATGACGGAATTATCATTTACTGTAACAACGCTCTTGCAGAGATGCTGGACATGCAACCACAACAGCTCATCGGTACGGAACTCATCGGATACGTGGTTGGTGCTGATCGACTACTTTTTAAAAATCTTCTAAAAAACAGCTCCCATCAAAATTCTGCCAATGAAATATCACTCCTCACTGTGGCTGAATGTTCCGTGCCGGTGTACTTTTCATGCCGTTCTTACGATCTTTCCGGCAGTCGGCAAATCAGCGCGATTATAACCGATCTTACGCAACAGAAGCACAACGAGGAGATCATCACCTCGGAAAGAACCGCCCGACAGACTGAATTGCTTGAGGAACGTAACAAACTCAAAGAAATTCTCGATGCCATGCGGGAAGCGGAAGATACAATAAGAAACCAAAATGAGGCACTTGAACTCCGGGTAACGGAAAGAACCAGGTCCCTCGAAATCGCAAACTATGAGCTCACCCTACTTAACGCCGAGCTTGAACAGAGACGCTGTGAGGCGGAAGAAAATCAGAAAACACTTCAGCAACTCTCAAATGCTGTTGAAAACAGCTCGGCTATTGTAGTTATCACTGACATTCTCGGCCAGATCGAATACGTTAACCCAAAATTTACAAAGGTTACCGGTTACGTGTCTATAGAGGTTCTCGGTCAGAATCCGCGGATACTCAACGCCGGAAATATGCCGAAAAAAGTATACCGGGAACTTTGGAGTACCATCAGTTCCGGGCGTGAATGGAACGGTGAATTGTGCAACAGGAGAAAGAATGGAGAAATCTACTGGGAGCATGCACTGATTTCGCCGGTCATGGACCAGAGTGGTGCCATCACCCATTTCGTAGCTATCAAGGAAGACGTCTCGGAACAAAAACGGGTGTCCGGGGAGCTAAAAGCAGCCCAGGACGCGGTTGATGCTGCAAATCGTTCAAAAGCGGAACTTCTGTCAATGTTGGCGCGTACGGAGAGCATCGCGCATATCGGCAGTTGGGAGTGGGAAATAGCAACAGAGTGCGTGAGATGGTCGGATGAGTTGTTCCGTATAGTTCAGCGGAATCCTGCCGATGGGGTGCCATCCTTTTCAGAACAGTCAAGTATCTATCATCCAGAAAACATGGCGGAACTAAATCGCGTGGTTGATCTTGCTCTAAACAAGGGCACACCGTACGAAATCGAACTGCGCGCCATCCGACCGGGCGGTGAGACTCGGATCTGTCTGGCCAGAGGATTTGCGGAGAGAGACGAGAACGGAAAGACCACAAACCTCTTTGGATCACTTCAGGACATAACCGAGCGCAAACCGGCTGAGGAACAATTGCGTGAATTGCAGCAATTTAGCGAACAGATCATACACAGCGCACAGGAAGGGTTTATTGTCTATGACCTCGATTTGCTTTATCGCGTCTGGAATCCATTTATGGAACATCTTACCGGCATGAACGCGGCTGAGGTGATTGGCAGACATCCACTGGAATTGTTTCCGTTCTTGCAGGAAGGCGGTGTGATTGAGCGCCTTGAAAAGGTGCTGGCTGGTGAAACGCCAAACTCCGCAGACTTTCCGTATTATACTCCAAAGACTGAAAGGTCAGGGTGGGCCTCGGATCTGAGTGCCCCCTTACGGAACACGAAGGGCGAGATAATCGGTATCATCGCAACAGTCCGCGACATCACCTTGCGCAAAGAGGCCGAGAAGCAACTGCAGGAGAGTGAGGCATTCACTATCGATGTGATGGACTCATTATTATCGACTATCGCCGTACTTGATTCCAACGGCATGATAGTAGCCGTAAATGAGGCATGGCGACGCTTTGCTCGAGAAAATGGCAGTTCAACGGCAATAGAATGTGGCGTTGGAGTAAATTATCTGGATATGTGCAAGGTCGTTGATGACAGTGATAACGAGGGCGTTGAGGACGCTTTAATCGGTTTAAACCGGGTGTTGCGCGGTGAACAGGATTATTACAGCATGGAATATCCCTGCCGTTTTCCGCATGAATCAAGCTGGTTCGTTATGAGTGTTTCGAGATTAACAGGCTCCCGGCGTGGGGCTGTGGTTTCCCATGCCGACATCACGCTTCGCAAAAAAGCGGAAACCGAAACCCTGAGGCAACACAAGCAGCTTGAAGAATTATATCTTGAGCTTGATGATGAATCACAGCGTCTTGAAAATGCAAATTATGAATTGAAAATACTTAATCGAGAACTGGAACAAAGACGTATTGACGCCGAGGCGTCAAACATGGCCAAGGGCCAGTTTCTGGCTAATATGAGCCATGAGATAAGAACTCCGCTCAACGCTATAATCGGCTTTTCCGCACTGACTCTAAACACCGTACTCCCTCCTCTTCAGCATGACTATATCGGCAAAATACATACTGCCGGAGAGCTGCTACTCAATACAATCAATGATATTCTTGATTATTCAAAATTTGAGGCCGGAAAACTGGAAATAGAACAGATCCCCTTCCGTCTGGATATCATAACAGGCAATGTCATCAGCTTTGTGCAGAACAAAGCCCTGGAAAAGGAGTTGACCCTCCTGAAAGAAACTCCGCCCGATGTCTCGGAGTATCTGATTGGAGATCCCCATCGCCTGAGCCAGATTCTGGTAAATTTACTCAGCAACGCTGTTAAATTTACTGATCATGGTGAGGTAGTGCTTTCAATCTCATTGCTGGCAGAGGAACCTGAACGGGTTCACCTGAAATTCACCATACGCGATACTGGTATTGGTCTTTCTGAAGAACAGATTGCCAGACTTTTCCAGCCTTTCTCCCAGGCTGACGGCAGCACTACCCGTCGCTTTGGCGGCACCGGGTTGGGCTTGTCTATCTGTAAACAACTTGTGGAGGCGATGAGGGGGAGGATCTGGTGTGAAAGTGCACTTGGGAGCGGTAGCTCGTTCTGCTTTTCTCTCTGGTTCGGCATCAGTCGTCAGGGTGACGTGGTGCGGTTCAATTCAATAACCGATCATCACAAACATGACAAGGAGTCGTCGTATGATTTTTCGAATTTTACTATATTGCTGGTAGAGGATAATGAAATTAACCGGCACCTTGCACTTGAGCTTATCAAGCCAACAGGAGCTGCGATACATGTAGCTACCAACGGTAAGGAAGCGGTGTCAATCATTACCGAGGGTGATACAAGGTACGATCTGGTATTGATGGATATTCAAATGCCGGTCATGGATGGATATGAAGCCACGAGTCTTATACGAAAGGACGGCTGCTTTAACTCCATGCCGATAATAGCCATGACCGCACATGCCATGCAGGAGGAACATCAAAAAATTCTTCTGGCCGGTATGAACGATCACATAACCAAGCCGATCCATGCACAGAAAATGTTGGGGGTGATGGGACACTTCCTGAGCAAACAGGATCCGGGTAAACGCATTAGTGATGTGAATAAGACCTCTTACACAGATGTCAGCAGCATTCCATGCATAGAGGGTCTGAATGTTGCCGATGCATTAAGCAGTATCGATGGCGACATAGAGCTATACCAGTGGATATTATGCTCATTTGTCGAGAATCAATCGAATGTTTCGGTAGCTATCACTGAAGCGTTACACAAAGACAATATGAAGCTGGCAGTACGTCATGCCCACACAGTCAAAGGTCTGGCCGGTACCATAGGTGCATCTGATTTGCTGGAGCTTGCTGAGATGCTTGAAAACGCCATTGTACAAGGTGAGCCAATGGAAAGTATCACTACGATATTGAGCTCTTTTTCAAAAGAAATCAACCGACTCTCAGTCGCGATATCGAAACAATTACGGTTACCTGCCGAAGGTGAAACTCATGATGCTGCAGCAATTACTGTGGATGTTGCAGTGGTCACTCCAATCCTGAGTAGGCTGCTTAGCTATATTGACGGTCGTGAAGGCATTGCAGAACGTTATCTGGATGATTATCACCAGGAACTTGGTAGTCTTCCGGAGAAGACAATGAAACAACTTAAGAATCATCTCAGAAATTTTGATTTTAAAAACGCCCGTGAAGTTCTTGAAGTATTGACCACACAGTGCGGAATATTAATTACATCTTACAATAGCGAGAGACACCTCTTATGAAAATGTTATCTGCCTTGGCACGTATCCTGATAGTAGATGATACGCCACAAAACATCAGTCTTCTTAATGCAGCACTTGCCGACGCGTACACGCCAGTAGTAGCCACCAGTGGACAGCAGTGTATCGAAATTTGTCAGTCAATGAAGATAGACTTGATCCTGCTGGATGTAATGATGCCAGGTATGGACGGTTTTGAAACCTGTCGGCGGCTTAAAGAAAATCCTGTAACCAGGGGTATTCCGGTGATTTTTGTCACTGCAAAAGGAGACGTTAAGGATGAGGCAATGGGCTTTGCCTGCGGTGCCATTGATTATATTACCAAGCCAATCAGTGCTCCAATCGTGCGAGCACGAATCAAAACCCATCTCGCCCTGTATGACCAAACCAATACTTTGGAGCAAATGG
>CAIYZD010000142.1 GCA_903930585.1 uncultured Geobacteraceae bacterium
AAAAAGCGTGCTTCCACTCATCGACCATGCCGAGTTCTTTTGCCATGTTGGGGGTGAGGTGGTATTCGGTTTGTTTTCCACCGGACGGTAAAATATTACCGAACGATATGAAATCTTGTCCCTCAACAAATCCAAAGTCTTCAATGCGATTTTTAATCCAGTTCCTGAACTCCGATTTAACCTCCAAGAACTCATGTAGATCGCGGGCATTGACGGTGTTAACTTCCTGACCGTTGATGTTGGCGGGCTTCAGGACAAGGACTTCGTTTATGGGGCGTTTGGGCGGCGTTGAGGCCCATACGGTTATTTCGTTCCCAGAGAACAAGTCGGCTTGGGACTCTTCCTCTGGATCAACGAGAGGGTTCTGATGACAAGCAAACAGAATGCAGGGCTGATCCATGAAGCGTAATGGTACACAAGTTCCAAAACTACATTAGGTTGTGGACTCAACGCCACCCTTAATGATGTCCACCAACTTAGATCCCGAAGCCGTTTTTCCGGCTTCGACCAGAGGATTTTTCCCCTCGTTTATGAGTTCCTTTATCAAGTCCTGTGTCTTCTTGTTTAGAAGCCATACTGACGGTCTGTCTTTGCTTGCCCCCCCTGCCGCCCTGTGCAGATCGTTGAGGCAGTATATATGGTGGTTTCGCTAGTGGTTTAGTTGACCTGAGGTGGCTGGTAAGAAGAGGTACACAATATCATTTGGGGGTATATTTTGGGGTATCTATGTTTTATAAACCTACAAATAATGTTATTTTACAGTATATTGTGCAGTCAGTTGTATGGACACCGCCCACCAATTATTATGTAACATGATGTATTTTAAAGTGTTTTTCTGCAACAACTGCCTCTGTGTCGATGGTGATCCGTATAGGTGATCCGTACACAGGGGCATTTATGGTTCATAACGACTCATATCTCTATCTCTCCCGACACAATATTTTAAAAAATTGACATAGGTTAGCATATTTGCTAACCTTCCTCTTATGAACTTCTCCGTCGAATATTTCCATTCCCGTGTTCAGGTTGAAATTGAATCCTGGCCTGATGGCATTCTTGCTGATTACGCCAGGCTTATTGAACTATTGATCGAGTTTGGGCCAAACGTTAAAATGCCTCATTCAAAAGCAATGGGGAAAGGTCTTTTCGAGTTGAGGCCGAAGGGGCGTGAAGGCATCGGACGGGCGTTTTATTGTTTCCTTGTCGGACGGAGAATCATAATACTTCATGCATTCATAAAGAAAACACCAGCAACACCAGAGCCGGAAATGAAAATAGCCCGAAAACGTATTAAGGAGGTGCAAAGTGCCTGAGTTGAAATTTAAACCTGTACCCCATGACCATACTGCTTTCATTGAAAAAGCCAAGCAGCGAGAAGGTTTTAAGAAGGCTTATGATGATCTGGAAGAGGAATATGCTCTTGTAAGGGAGATGCTTGCCGCCCGTTCACGAGTTGGACTTTCGCAAGAGGCGGTCGCTGAACTGATGGGAACCACCAAAAGTGCAATATCACGGCTTGAGGCTGCAGGAAAACATGCACCTTCTGTGACCACTCTCAAAAAGTACGCTCAAGCGGTCGGATGTCATCTTGAAATAAGATTTGTTCCAGAACACGACTAAGCAATTTTGAGCTGTTCTATTCCCACCACCCCGGATAAATTCAGAAGCCCTTGAGAAATCAGGGGCTTTTTCTTTTATGGTTACGACGTCGACCAGATCCCTATCCCCATTTCAAGCGGAATATCTTTTTTGCCGGCAAAGAAATTTTTCAAGTGCAGTTTGACGTCGCTCAACTCGATACCGACCTCGACACCGTGAAAAACATCGGATGAACTCGTACCGTTCGAGAGCATCAATACCGATGTACGCAGTTGCCGCAGAGTCCGGTAAAACTCTGTAATATTCTTGATATTTTCCGGAAAAAATTCCTCAATCGGATCGAGAACAACCAGCTTTACCTTATAATATTCGCAAAATTTTATCAGATAGTTGAGGGTTTTTGTGTGGCTACCGGTAACATCCACCAGATGTGACTGAACGCCGTAACAGTCGTCGCACATCGAGATACAGGTAAGATTATCCCCGTTTTCCTGCAACTTGTGATTGAAGTCCGGTTCCGATTTCTGCCATTCGCGACAGAGTCGTTTGAAGCGCCGGCAGTTATCGTCATCGGTATCTAATGCACTCAAAAAGATGACATGCCCCTGCTGGCACGGATATTTACCAAGGAAAGGCAACCCCAGGGCCACGGACATCGCCGCCTGCATGCCGAATGTCGACTTGCCGTAAATGCCGTTGGTCTTGAGGCAAACCAGCGACTGAGCCGGAATTATTTCCGAAATGGTATACTCCTCCGGTTTCGGAGCGATAACTTCCCGGGTTGTCCATTCCTTGATGCCGGTATGTTTGGCAAAAGGATTGTCTTCCATCATTTTGAGTGCCATTGCCACTTCCTTCAACCACAAGCTACGTAACATTCCGAAAGAATACTACCCTCCCCCCTCAAAAATTTCCATTACTCTTTTACACCCGTAACAACAGATGCCGCCGGGCCGCAAAATAGCTAACCATTCATTTGACACTATTCATGACTATGGTACTTTTTACCCATACCACACAAGTATCGGGATAATTGCGTCTTGCACTAAGAAAAGATAGCCGGAATGAAGGCAATAACATGAATAAGCGGGATACTGACAGCTTGTTTTATGATGGCGGGTGCGGTAAGCGGATTTCAGGGCCGACACTACTGACACGGCGTCGGTGTACGATTCTGTTCGCTGCAGTTATCCTGATAGCGCTCTGCCTACTGCCTGCGTGCATGTCCATTGGCACCCCCCGAGCAGGGGAGACCGTCACCATACAGTCGGGCGAAGCATTTGTTTTTGGTCGCATCCGCATGCTCGATGCGAAGAATGAACAGATCGAGTATTCCGCATTCCGGTTTGACCCTTGGGATCAACCGTTCTTCGGACCGGGACCACGTATGACCCTGGAACTCCGTCATCTGTATCCGCCCGGTGGGGCGTTTACATACAAGGCGCACCCGACGCCTCCGATCGAGAAGGACGGCACGTTCTTCTGGGTCCTTACGGCCGGTGAGTATGTATTGCTCGGCAATCCACGACTGTATGGGTCGGAACGATTCAACACGGCGGAAACCGGTACTTTGGCACGCTTCAGGGTTCCGGCGTCCGGCGGGACAATCTATCTCGGCACATTGATCATCAATATCGTCTACGATCTCCAGTACATTATACCTGCATGGAAAACCGGAGAAGTTGAGTACGACATCCGTAACTGCCGAGTCGTTGACGAACGCGAACGGGAACTCTCGCAGCTCCGGGCACGCTTCCCGGCATTCCCGGAGCCGGTAATTACCCAGCAGATGCGCCCCGAAAATTCACCGCCGTAAGCTACTGTACAATGGTTGATCGAAAGATAGTGATACTGCACCAATTTATCAAGAAGGGCAGACGTACGGACGAGAATCCACACTATCGCGGAATGAACTCCTCCCGCGAGGTGATCCGCCCGAGCGTGGCGACAACCAATTTGGCGGCATCTTCCAGATCGCCAAGTGATACCGTTTCCACCGGAGTATGCATGTAGCGGAGCGGTATTTTGACCAGCGCCGTTGCAACTCCGCCCCGCGAAATCTGCATAACGTTGGCGTCGGTACCGGTGGCGCGGGGGGTGGCTGTGTGCTGGATCGCAATTTTTTCTTTATCGGCCGTATGTGACAACAGTTCAAACAGGTGCGGGTTGATATTGGCCCCACGGGCGAGAATCGGTCCTTTGCCGAGCATAACTTCGCCGTTGTGTTTTTTCTCCACATCCGGCTGATCGGTGGCGAAATCAACCTCGACACAGATGCCGACATCCGGATTAACCGTATAGCAGCTCGTGGTCCCCCCGCGCAGTCCGATTTCCTCCTGTACAGAAGATACGCCGTACAGATCGACGGCCAGTTTTTTTCCGGAAGCTGCCACCAGTCGCAGTACCTCGGCCACGACGAAACAACCGGCCTTATCGTCAAACCCGCGTGACGCAACCCGGTCACCAAGCAGACGGGTAAAAGAGCTCTCAAACGTCACCGCATCCCCTACCCTGACCAGCTTTTGGGCTTCCTTCTTGTCGGCAGCGCCGATATCGATATACTGCGATTCCAGCTTGACGACCGTTTCGCGGTCCTTGTTGTCCATCAGATGGATCGGCTTTTTGCCGATCACCCCCGGCAGTGGGCCATTGGCTGTATGCACCGCAACCCGTTTGCCCGGTGTCAGGTGGGCATCCACCCCGCCGACAGCGGCAAAATAAAGAAACCCTTTATCATCGATGTACTTGACCTGGAGTCCGATTTCATCGGTATGGCCGACAATCATAACCCGGGGAAGATCCTTCCCCTTGCCGCTGATACGGCCAAAAACATTGCCCATGACATCGGTGGTCAATTCGTCGCAAAACGGCGTAACGTAGTCACGAAACACGCGCTGGGCCGGTTGTTCATAACCGGAAGGACTGGGGGCATCGAGCAGTTTTTCGAGAAATTTCAGTGATTCTTTGCGCATGATTACACCTCGTGAATTGAGTAGTTATTATCTTTAATAATAGAATAGACAGTGCTTATACTTTCAATTTCAACTTTAATTTCTTCTTTTCTCAGAACTGCGTCCGGTACAACCTGCATCTGCACTCCGCGCGAAGACTGGTCATGCAGATTACTCCGCTTCACACCAACCAGATCCGACAGTCGCGCCGGGTGACAATACACCGTTACCCGCTCTCCCGGAGAAACCACACGATTGATAAGATCCGCATATAACCGCGAGCGAACCAACTGTCCCAGCGCCGGATGCCAGCAGCCGGCCAGCACGCTGTCGACCGTAAGCCCGTGATCAGCCTGAAGTCCGATACGGATCACCGAAATATCCGCCTGCATGGCACGCTGCAAAAGGAGTGCAGAAAGACGGACACCCTTTTCAAGAGATAACGGGGTATACTCGCCAGCCGTATACCGCTCTGCCAGCTCGGTCCCCCGCAGCACAACCACCGGATAGATGCGCATAAAATCGACGTTCGCGGCAATAACCTGTTCAAGTGTCGCAAGTGACAAGGCAGGCGTATCGCCCGGCAGCCCCGGCATCAACTGGGCACCGACGCGAACTCCCTGCTCTTTGATGCAACGGATGGCGCTCAGTGATGCGGCAGCCGCATGACCCCGTCCGGAGGCTGACAAAACAGCATCGTCCAGCGACTGCACCCCCAGTTCAATCGTACCAACGCCCCTCTCCGACAGCCATGCAACGTGGTCGGCATTAATATAATCGGGACGGGTTGAGATCCTGACTGACTCTAGTGTACCGTTTTGCAAAAGAGGCTGCAAGGGTGCCAGCAATTCCGACTGGGTTTGTTCCGGCAGCGCAGTAAAGGTACCACCGAAAAATGCAACCTCAAGGGGGCGTCCCGCAGCCGTTGACCGCCAGAGGTCAATCCTTTCACTGATTTCCGTGCCGGTCGGAAGCGTGCCGTTTGCACCGGATATGGTGCGTTGATCGCAAAACACGCAGGAATGCGGACACCCCTGGTGACTGATGAAGAAGGGAACCGTGACCGTCTTCACACGCGGAGTCCGGCAGCGGGCTGCAGCAGCAGAGACAGCGCTTCGGCAGCGGCTGCCTGCTGAGCAATTTTCTTCGACTTTCCCTGTCCCGAACCGACGATCCGTTCATCGATCAGGACCTGAAAACGGAACAGGCGATCATGCGGTGGACCGGATTCTTCCGTAAGCCGGTATTCCGGCAGCGCATATCCATGCGATGACAGAAATTCCTGCAGTTCACTCTTCGAGTCGCGCCCCAGCACAAGCAACTCGGGAGCAGCCACCACCCCTTCGAACAGCCGTGAAACAAGTGTACG
Organism: uncultured Geobacteraceae bacterium; assembly: GCA_903930585.1. Lineage (GTDB taxonomy): Bacteria > Desulfobacterota > Desulfuromonadia > Geobacterales > Pseudopelobacteraceae > JACRCG01. Next base: position 5,920 of record CAIYZD010000142.1, read on the forward strand.
GGCGGCCTGAAGACCGGCATCACGATACAGTGCCGCAATGAGTGCTTCCAGAATATCGGCAAGAATGGAGTCCTTATCGCGACCTGCCGTCTGCTCCTCGCCGCGCCCAAGCAGGATATGGTTTTTAATTCCCAATAACCGGGCCCGATCCGCCAGTACATCCTGACCGGCCAGTCGAGCACGGAGTTGTGACAAGGCGCCTTCAGCCCACTCCGGATATCGCTCATACAGCATTTCAGCCAGCAGCAGCCCCAATACCGCGTCTCCCAGAAATTCAAGACGCTGATAATCCCCCTCACCGTTATCACCTGCTTCATGCAGATAGGAGTGGTGCGTCAACGCCTGAACAAGCAGGCTCCGGTCACGGAATGTGTACTCCAGCAACTGCTCCAGTTGTTGAAAATTTAGCCCCATAGATCACCTCTGAACAGTCTGACTATAGCCACCAGATCAAAATTTGGCAACCGAAAGTCATCATACAAACGAGAAGTACGGGAATTTAGGTTGATAATTCAGGGGCGGTTGCCTATAATTCAACATTTATATTTACTGTCGCGTTGTTCAAGCCGTTCAGGATGATACACATGGGCTATTTTATTACATTTGAGGGTGTTGAGGGGTGCGGTAAAACCACCCAGATCAAGTTGCTGTCCGAGCATCTTTCAGGACGCGGCATCAGTACAACCCTCACCCGCGAGCCGGGCGGCTGTCCGATCGCCGATAAAATCCGCTCCATTTTGCTGGATGCCGAAAACCGGGCGCTGTCTCCCCTGGCTGAGCTTATGCTGTATGCTGCCGCCAGAGCCCAGCACGTTACGGAAGTTATCGCTCCGGCTCTCACTGCGGGAAAAATTGTACTCTGTGACCGTTTCTGCGATGCAACGCTGGCCTATCAAAGTTTTGGACGGGGCATCGACCGGGATGTTATCGACACCCTGAACCGGCAGGCGTGCCAAGGGATGGTTCCCAACCTGACGGTTTTGGTCGATTGCGATCCACGCATCGGCCTGGAACGTGCCCGACGCAGGATCGAGGCATCCAGCGGCCCACGTGAAGAGCGCTTTGAGCTGGAGGCTTTGGCCTTCCATCAACGCGTTCGTGACGGCTACCGGAGCTTGGCGGACGCTGAACCGGACCGTTTTGTAATCATTGACGGTTCGGACACAATCGAAGCCATTTTTACCGCGATTTCCACACAGGTACTCACACGGATTCCGGAGGCACTTCGTGCCGTTTGCTGACATTTTGGGGCATGACAGGATTATTGAAGTGCTGAGACGCTCTCTGCGCAGCGGCAAAACAGCGCACTCCTATCTATTTGAAGGCATTTCTGGATGCGGTCGAAAAAAAACTGCGCTCGCACTCATTCAGGCACTTTTTTGCCCGGCTCTGCCGGATGATGCCTGCGGGGTTTGTCCCTCCTGCCGCAAAATAGAGGGGGGAAACCACCCTGATATTCATCTGATCGCACCATTACCGGACAAACGTGACATCAGTATCGAGCAGTTGAGGGAATTGCAGCATGATCTGTCCCTGCGTCCCTATGAGGCCCCCCGCAAGGCATGCATAATCGATCCGGCCGAACGGATGAGTGTAAGTGCCGCAAACTCGCTGCTGAAAACACTCGAAGAGCCGCCCGGTAACGCCCTGATCATCCTGCTGACCGAGAATGCCGGAATGCTGTTGTCGACAGTCCGCTCTCGCTGCCAACTGATCAGGTTCGCCCCGCTTTCGCCGGAACACGTAGTGTCACTCCTTGAACGCAGTGGCATGGCGCCTGAAACGGCGGCGCTTGTGGCCCCCATGTCGGGCGGGAGCGTACGAAAGGCGCTGGAACTTGACAATGAATCGCTCACTGTGCGCCGTGAAGCGGTGTTATCCAGAATGGGCCAGTTAAATATCAACCGGATTGCAACTGTTTTTGATGCCGCCGAGGAACTGTCCGGAAACCGGGACGCAACGCTTGAGCTGCTTGACATGCTGCTCTCGTTCTTCCGTGATGCGGTTCATCTGGGAGCCGGCAGCGAAGACATTGTCAATCGTTCCGCCAGGGGCGCAATAGAATCCATTGCAACCAGGCGGTCATTCCCGCGTAACCTTGAGTTACTGGAACGAATCTATGAAACCAGGCGCGCCGTACAACGCAACGCCAACCCCAAGCTGGCTCTTGACCAGCTGTTTATGGGTCTGGCCGACGGCAGGTAACGTTTTCCCTATTTCAGGAGGTCTTTTTGTCACATATCGTAACCATCCAATTTACCCATGCCGGCAAGATGTATGATTTTGACGCCGGTTTGCTTGAGCTTGCCCAGGGAGACCGGGTTGTCGTTGAAACGGAACGGGGCGTCGGAGTCGGACAGGTGATCAAACCACCTGTGGAGAAAGATGTAAATTCTGCCGGTTCCCTGACGCCCATCAAACGTAAGGCAACACCCGAAGATTTGGCAACGGTCGAACGAATCACCCAAAAAGAGCAGGAGGCATACCGCTTCTGCGTCAATCGAATTATCGAACGCAACATGCCGATGAAGCTGGTTAAGGTTGAATATCAATTCGACAGCAGCAAGGCGGTTTTTTTCTTCACTGCCGACGGCAGAGTCGACTTTCGTGACCTGGTAAAAGATCTCGCCCACTCTTTTCATACCCGCATAGAAATGCGCCAGATCGGGGTACGCGATGAAGCCAAGATGACCGGCGGCATCGGTATCTGCGGACGGGAATTGTGCTGCAGTTCCTGGCTGCGCGATTTCCAGCCGGTTTCGGTTAAAATGGCCAAGGAGCAGAACCTGGCGCTCAACCCGAACAAGATATCCGGCCAATGCGGGCGCCTGCTCTGCTGTCTTGATTATGAATACGAAACCTATTGCTGTCTGCGCAAAAATTTTCCGAAATCGGGCAAACGGGTCCGTACCGTTAATGCCGTCGGAATTGTTGATAAAGTCAATATCCTGACCGGAAACATTACGCTCAAGCTTGACGACAACAAAATAATCGTCATCAAACGTGACGAAATTCTTGGTGACGGCGCTCCTGCGGTTGCTGCTATTGCAGCGGTTCCCTCCCCTCTTCAGCCTCCTCCGCGCGTGCGTGAGCGACGCCCCGAGCAGCAACGCCGCAAACAGGAAAAAACGTCACTCGAATCATATACACTGGCAGAAAGCACCGTGAAAGCGGTGCCTGTCCCCCCTGCGCCGCAAGAACAGGCAGCTGCGACTGTTGCACCGGAAGCGGCCAAAACCGGCCAGCCGCGCAAAAAACATCGTTCCAGAAAACATGGCCACCGCAAACCGTCAGGAACCACTCCGGACGGCAGTACACCGACACCATCATCAGGAGCCTGACATGAAACCGACCTTTTATGTAACGACCCCCATCTATTATGTGAACGATGTGCCGCACATCGGCCATGCCTATACTACGGTTGCAGGAGATGTTCTTGCCCGCTACAAACGCCTGATGGGGTATGACGTCTATTTTTTGACCGGCAGCGATGAACATGGCCAAAAGGTGGAAAAAGCCGCCACAACCGCCGGAGAAACGCCGCTGGAGCTGGCGGACCGGGTGGTAAAGCGCTTTCAAGCCCTCTGGGAACGGCTGGGAATTTCCCACAACGATTTTATCCGCACCACCCAGGAGCGCCACAAGAACGGTGTCAGCCGGATCTTCAAGGATATCCTCGACAAGGGAGACATCTTTCTTGGCGAGTATGAAGATTGGTACTGTACCCCCTGTGAAACATTCTGGACTGAAACCCAGCTGAACGAAGGGCGCTGTCCCGACTGCAACCGACCGGTAGAAAAGCTCAAGGAGGAATCATACTTCTTTCGCATGAGCAAATATCAGGAACAGCTGTTGGCGCATATCGATGCAAATCCTGACTTCATTCAGCCCAAGAGCAAGCGCAACGAGATCATATCGTTTATCAAGGAAGGGCTGCGTGATCTGTCAGTGTCGCGTACGACTTTTTCCTGGGGAATCCCGGTGCCGGGCAACGACCGGCACATCATCTACGTCTGGTTCGACGCCCTGACCAACTACATCACTGCTCTCGGCTATCCCGATGAAGGCGGCAACTACGGTCGTTACTGGCCGGTTGATGTCCACCTGATCGGCAAGGACATCCTCCGATTTCACGCCGTCTACTGGCCCACATTTCTGATGGCGGCCGGGCTGCCGCTGCCGAAAAAAGTTTTTGCCCACGGCTGGTGGACGGTTGAAGGGCAAAAGATGAGTAAGAGTTTGCAAAACGTGGTCGAACCGAACATGCTGATCGACAAATATGGAGTGGATGCGGTGAGATACTTCCTGATGCGCGAAGTTCCCTTCGGCCTGGACGGTGATTTTTCCCACACGGCTCTTGTTCAGCGAATAAACTCCGATCTGGCGAATGATGTCGGCAATCTGCTCAGCCGCTCGACCGCCATGGCGGTTAAATACTTTGACGGCATCCTTCCTGCTCCGGCTGAGCTGGCGGAGAGTGATCAGGCATTAAAACTCAAGACAGAAGAGATGGTGACGATTGTCGATAAATTTATCGATGAGATGGCCTTCAGCAAGGCGCTGCAGGCCATTTGGGAAGTCATCTCGGCCGGCAACAAATATATTGACGACATGGCGCCATGGACGCTGGCAAAAGACCCGGCCCAGAGCAGTCGCCTTGCCACGGTCATGTACTGCCTGCTGGAGTCGCAACGGATTGTGCACTGCGTCCTGTCGGCATTCCTGCCGCAGACTTCGGCAAAAGCTCTGGTCTCGCTGGGGTGGAATGAAGCGGTCTCTCAGGAAGGGCTTTCATGGGGTGGGCTCGCATCAGGAACCGTCGTCAAAAAGATTGAAGCTCTCTTTCCGAGAATGGAAGAGTAGTACTCACGTCAAGTTACGTTTTGGGTGGCTGAACCAACAGCCGCCCGATAGCGGCCATTACCTCATCAGGGGTAATCTCTCTGATACAGCGGGCGTTAACAGGGCATGGAGGCGTTGTCCCAAATTTTGTGCAGGGCGAACAGGCCAATTGATGGTTTATAACGATATGTCGTTCGCCCTGCGGAGCCCACTTCGCCGCTATACCCGGTCCGAACAGTGACACGGTGGGAACATCCAGCCCTGCCGCGAGATGCAACACACCTGAATCGCCACTGATCACCAGAGTGGCGCGGGCAATCACCGCAGCAGTTTCCGCAAGGGTTGTTTTACCCGCCAGATTGAGCCCCCGGTCACCGGCAATAGTAACCGCTTCATCCCAATCATCCTGACCGCCGACAACGACAATCCGGAAACCATCTTCCGCAAGCCTGATTGCTACCTGACCAAAACCCCTCCCCCCCCAGCGACGTTCCGGAATACTGGCTCCGGGAAAAATCACGACAAACGGATCGTTGCAAAGCAACTCCACCAATTCGGCTCCTCTGACAGCGACATCATCGGGAATGTGCAGAAACGGAGCTTTCATCTCTACGGCTCCCGCATCGATCCCCAACGGTTCCAGTAGGCGGATAAAGCTGTCAACTTCGTAGTCGTCATGCGAATACGGAATGGAATGGGTAAACATCCGCCGCCGCTCGTTGGTATTGAAACCGATTTTCACCGGCGCCTGAACCAAGCGCGCCACCACCGCAGACAGACGGTGCCACTGTTCGGTATCGATCACAACATCGTAGCTCCGCCGCAAAACCTGAATCAACTCAGCAGGACGATCGTAGCAGAGCAGCGTATCCACACCGGGAATGAGAGGAAACACACCGGCATTACGTCGTTCGGCCAGGATGGTGATATGAACGGCAGGGTATGTATTTTTGAGGGAGTGAATTGCAGGAGCCAACATCACCGCATCGCCGCTGCCGCCGGGGCGGATGATGAGGATGGAAGAAAACCGTGCTTCCGTACTATTACACATAGGGGAAGAAAGTAATGATACCGCTATTCTCCCGATAGCGGAATCACACTGTTTCATCAGTCGAATATTCACCCTGTCCGACCCGAAAGAGTCCGTTCTTCTTTACCGGCAAACAACCGCTCTACCACTTCAACACCCTGCATAAAAGAATGATCCATATTGCCGACCTCATATTTCCAGGCACCGAAACGCCCACGAGAATAGATGGATCTGGATTCCAGAAATGTTTGAATTGCGTCAAGTGCCTTGTCTCGCCCCAATGTCGGCACCGGATAGGAATAAGG
>CAIYZD010000143.1 GCA_903930585.1 uncultured Geobacteraceae bacterium
AACTGGGAAGGGCATGAGACAATGCGTCAGGACTTCCTGAATGCACCCAAGTGGGGAAATGATGATGACTACGCCGATACCATCATCAAGGATTTCTATGAAGACATCATTGGCGGTGAAATGTCGAAGATTACCAACTACTCCGGTGGTCCGGTAAAACCGGTAGGTCAGGCAGTCGGCCTTTACATGGAGATCGGTTCACGTACCGGTCCTACACCCGATGGCCGTTTCGGCGGCGATGCCGGTGACGACGGCGGCATTTCTCCATACATGGGAACAGACAAGAAAGGTCCGACCGCCGTATTACGGTCCGTGGCCAAAGTGCAGAAAAATCAGAAAGCCAACCTGCTGAACCAGAGGCTTTCCGTACCGATCATGAGAAGTATCCATGGATTTGATATCTGGAAATCCTACATGGATGCATGGGAGCAGCTCAATATCGATCACGTTCAGTTCAACGTGGTAAGTACCGCAGAGATGAAAGCTGCCCAAAGGGAACCGGAGAAGCATCAGGACCTGATCGTCCGTGTTTCCGGCTTCAGCGCCCGTTTCGTGGATATTCCGACCTATGGTCAGAACACGATCATCGCACGGAACGAGCAGGCTTTTGGTTCCGAAGATCTTGAGTTCCTGAATACTCAATTATAACAACGTAACGCCTGACAGGGAGGAGGCATCGTGAGAGATGCCTCCTCTCCATTTGAAGTCGCAGCCATCTTCCGCACATTTGTGATATCCCTTCTTAGATCCCTCCTTTTTTACAGTACCCACCCCCCTTATTGCGTTACAACTATTACCCGGCATTACTCGTGCTTCGTACTTGGCAGGTACATATCCCGACACATAACACCAGACGTTGACAAAAACAGCATTGACGTGCCATAAAATAAACTGTGTAAACGAAAAGCCGCTTTCGCCTGATGGAGCGGTTTTTGTAGTTTTGTATATGAGGCTGTGCCGGAACGCTGAAATGAACCTGGAGAACGTGCATGGACAACAGGAAACGAATACTGATCAGAAACAAGTCAATAGCCACGGGATTTATGATTGGCGCGGCCATACTGTTTGTGGTTGCCCGCTTACGGGGGGGACATGGTGTCTGGGAGTGGATAGCCGCTTTTGCGGAGGCAGCCATGGTTGGGGCCCTGGCGGACTGGTTTGCGGTTGTGGCGCTGTTTCGCCACCCATTGGGGGTGCCGATACCGCATACCGCCATAATTAAAAACAAGAAGGATACCATTGCCGGAAATCTTGCCGATTTTATCCGCGACAAGTTTCTTGCCAGCGACACCTTGATCGCCAGGTTGAGAGAGTACAATCCGGCCGAGCATCTGGCCACCTACCTGATGTCGAAGGACAATGCCGCCGGCGTGGCCAGAGGGATGACCCGTTTATGTGCCGACTCCCTCGATTTTATCGATGACGAGCGGGTACAGCATCTGCTCAGGACTGCCCTGAACAACCGGATTGATACGTTAGATTGTGCGTCTTCCGCCGGGGTGATTCTCGATACGCTCAGAAAAGACAATCGCCACCAGATAGTTCTCGATGACCTGTTAAACCGCTTTGCCGGGTGGCTGTCGAGCGATGAAGCGCAAGCCCGGCTGGCCGGATCGATCGATGACATGTGTAGCAAGGAGTATCCGCTTTTAAGTGCGTTCATCCCCAACCGGGACCAATTTTCCAAGGGTGTTGGTGAAAAGGTCGCACGGAGAATCAACGAATTTATCCAGGAGGTTAACGCCGACCCTGCCCACGAGATCAGGTACCGGTTTGATACTGCGGTGACCGGTTTCGTTGCCCGGCTGAAATCAGACCCGGCGTTGCGCACCAGGATCGAAACGATCAAGCGTGAGGTGGCTCATAACCAATCAATAGCTGATTACGCGAAGAGCATCGGCACTGATCTCAAAAACTGGCTGGACAACGACCTGCAACAGCCGCAGTCACAGGTGCAGGAGAAAATTTCGGCAGCTGTTGCCGGTTTGGGGAGTACGCTGTCCCAAAATCGGGGATTGAAGGACTCTTTGAATGAGCATCTCGAAACAGTGGTGCTGCATTACGGGGATACCCTCCGTACGGCGATTGCCGGTCATATTTCAGGTACCATGCAACAGTGGGAAAGTGATGATTATATCAATGAGATCGAGTTGAGCATCGGTTCCGACCTGCAGTTTATCCGGATGAACGGAACCCTGGTCGGCGGGGTGATCGGCCTGCTGCTGCATGCGATTTCGTTGCTGCTTTAGCGCTTTTCGTCCGGTCGTCATTAAACAGCGGAATGAGCTTTCAACGTGGGAAGCGGACATTAATTGATACAGGAGAGTACATATGATGAACATAGACCTGGATGTGCTGAAAAAACTGATACACAAGCGAACTGGTGAGATTGAAAAGCGTGTTGCCGGGACCGGTTATCTGGTGAAAACGGTCGTCGGTGTCGGCACTTTTTTGCTCGACAACGAGGGGGACTTTGATCTGTTATCCGCCAAGCAGAAGGTCATCTTTGAAAAATTCCTTCTGCCGTTACTGAATGCGCCGCACCGCTAACCGGGTAAGCGATACGGATAAATGTATGTTGACGGTACTTCATGCCGGATGGTACCCTCCCGAATACAACAAACGGACAAAACGTATCAATCTTCAGGGGGTGTACATGATCAATCTGTTATGGTCGGTTTTCTTTGTCATGCTGTTATCCGGTTGCGGCTGGAACGGTACTCCGACCCGGAGCGGCACCGATTTTATCCCGTTGACGTCGATTGAGATCACGGCCGATTATTCAACTATCGCCAGGGGGACCTCTGCCAAGCTTACGGTTAAAGGGAATCATGCCGGATTAATAACCGGTGACATTATTGATCCCGATCAGGTGACGTGGGTGACGAGCCAACCGGGCGTGGCCGACTTCAAAACGTCGGGACTCCCGAACCGGGTCTCAGGACTCACTCCGGGAACGACTATCCTGACCGCAACCGTGGGGAGTGTGAAGTCGACGTACACGTTGGCGGTCAGTTCGGCGACCGTCACCGCCGTAACGGTCACTCCCGTTGCTCCGTCAGTTCCCAACGGATTGACTCAGCAGTTTGCCGCTACCGGTACTTTTTCGGATGGAACGACTCAAATTTTGACTGACGATGTTACCTGGGCTTCCAGCTTACTCGGCGTGGGGACTATCAGCGACACTTACGGCAGCAAAGGGCTTGCTCAAACTCAAACTGTCTCCGTCACCCCAACGAAGATTTCTGCTACTTTTGGCATTGTCAGCGGCACTGCTGATATGACCGTCACCCCGGCTGCCCTGAAATCGATTGCGATCACACCGGCCAGTCCGTCGATCCTTACCCTGTCTGCCGGGAAGCTCACGGCGGTCGGCACATATACCGACAACACGACATCAGATATCACCTCACAGGTAACGTGGAGTTCATCCGATACCTCTATCGCGACAATTTCCGGAGGGACGGCAACAGTTCTCAAGTCGGGATCGACCACAATCGGGGCCTCTCTGGGAACGGTCAGTCAGTCAACTTCCCTCAAGGCAACCGGGGGAAATCTGACCGGAATAACCATCACTCCGGCTACTCAAACGCTGGCCAAGAAGGATGCCGTTGCCACCACCGGTCGCATAAGCGCTACCGGAACCTTCAGCAATGGCAGCTTGCGTGACATCACCGGAGCGGTAACCTGGACCGCGGCCGATACCTCTCTTGCTACGGTGGCCGTTGCGAGTGGGACTCTGGCGTGGGTGACGGCCGTGGCAGTTACTCCGAAAGCAGTTCCGACGAAAGTTACGGCTGCTTCAGGCTCTCTGTCCGCTACCGCGACTGTGGCGGTCACTGCCCCATTGTTGCAGTCGATTGCATTATCCACGACTGCTCTGAATCCGACTATCGGAACGAGTGCTCCTATAGCCGTAAATGCCACTTTTGACGACGGTACGACTCAGGATGTTACTCCTTTTAGTACCTGGACATCAAGTGACCTCACGAAGGCCACGATTGCCGCCGGCGGGCTTGGCTCGGAACGCGTAACCGGTGTCGGCGCAGGTACTACTACTCTCAGCGCCACGTATGGCGGTAAAACGGTACTGGCTCCGGCCACTATTACCGTCACATCGCGAAACCTTCTAAGCCTGACCCTCTCACCAGGAAACGTATCTATTGGCAACAAGGCGTTGTTTCCCGTAACAGCAAACTACAGTGACGTCACCGTTGATGTGACCAATGAACCGACTGCATCCTGGTTGATTGACACCCCGAACGTCGCCGTTCTGGCCGACAGTGTGAACCAACCGGGGCAGGTAGTGGGTGTAGATACCGGTACGGCGACGCTGACGGTCACGTTCGGCGGCAAGAGCCAAACGGCGAAAATTACCGTTACCGGACCATAGGCGGCATGAATTGAATCGAATATCAGGAAGGGATTATATGAAACAAACATTCCGGACTTTAATCGCCCTCTGTTTGCCGCTCCTCCTCTGCGGACAGGTACAGGCACAGCACTCGGGCCCCTCTGTGGGGGGGCTGCTTGGGGGGAACGCATTGGTGGATGCCAAAAGTACCGACAGCCGGGGAGACTTCGCTCTCACCTTTAAACCGGCTTTGCTGGGGAGCGCCGTACTCGGATGGGACTTTGAACCGGGCAACTCCATGGGAGAGGGGCGGGTCGAGCTTGAATACAGCCATCGCAGCAACTCGCTCGACCGGGCGAAGTTTTCCGAAGGGAGCTTTACGGGGGAAGGGAGTATGACGGCAGACAGCCTGCTGTTCAATTTTTTTGGTGTCGTCCACAACGGCAGTCGCTGGTCTCCGTATGCCGGAGTCGGTATAGGAGTCGCCCGTGTTGAGGCATCCGGGTTGCAGGTGAGTGGTTACTCCATGGCTGGTGGCTCATCTTTTGTCTTCGCTTACCAGGTGGGCGCCGGAGTCGATGTGGCGCTGACCAACCGTCTGAATCTGGACCTCGGGTATCGGTATTTTGGTAGTTCCCGTCCCAAATTTACCGAGGTCGCCGGAAGCAAATTCGAGCTGGATTATTCCAATCACAGCGCCGTTCTCGGCCTGAGGGTGGGATTTTAAAACGTCCCCTTGCTAAACAACGAGCAAAAATCAGGAACAATTGATGACAACCATGACTCCTACCGCTCTTATTGTCGATGACGAACAGTCGCTTCAGGATCTGCTCAAAATTTTTTTTAAACGGGAAGGCTTTGCCGTTACTTGCGCATCAAGCATTTACGACGCCGAGCAGTCCCTGAGTCACACTAAGTTCGACCTGATCCTCGTTGATATCTATCTTGGCAAGGGTACCGGTATCGATCTGTTGCGCCATATCAGGACCTATGATACCGAAGTTCAGGTCGTTCTGATGACGGGGCAGCCTGACGTTAAATCTGCAGCGGAAGCGCTCAGATTGGGGGCATTCGACTATCTCACCAAGCCGATTGTTCCTCATCAGATCATCGGAATTGCTCAACGTGCCCTGCTCAGCAAGCGGCTTATTGAGGAGAATCGGCGAAAGACGGCGAATCTGGATGCCATCTTTCACAGTGCATCAGACGGCATCATTCTGGTGGATCGCGGTAATAATGCTGTTCGAGTTAATGAAGCAGCGTTGCAGTCCTGCGGCTATACTCTGGATCATGGCGGGGCACCGCTCCGGATAGCCGGTTCCGGATGTCGGGGTACGTGCCGGCAGGCTCTGGCAAAAGTTCTTCAGGATGGTTCCATGCATACCATCCACCGTTTTGAATGCTTCGGAAAGGGTGGATCAAAGCGGATCGTAAGTCTCAGTGCGTCTCCCGTGATCGAAGGGGATGGCGCCATCAGTGGGGCCGTGGCTATCATTCGCGACGAGACGGAGCTGGTCTTTCTGGAAAAACAGCTGCACCGGCAAAGCAGTTATGGCGGCCTCATTGGCGGTAACAGCGCCATGCAGCGGATGTACACCCTTGTGGAGGCGCTGGCCGACGTGTCGACAACGGTGCTCATTAACGGCGAAAGCGGTACCGGAAAGGAATTGGTTGCGGCGGCGCTGCACCAGCAGGGTGTGCGGCGAGGTAAGCCGTTTGTAAAGGTTAATTGTTCCGCGCTCTCGGAACATCTCCTGGAAAGCGAACTGTTCGGCCATGTTCGCGGTGCGTTTACGGGGGCTGTAGCCGCCAAGATCGGCCGGTTTCAGAAAGCGAACGGGGGGACGATCTTTCTCGATGAGATCGGCGACATCTCCATCGCCATGCAGATGAGGCTGTTGCGTGTTCTGCAGGAACGGGAATTTGAACAGGTTGGCGACTCGACTTCCATCAAGGTGAATGTTCGGGTCATATCAGCGACTAATCAGGATCTTGCCGAAAAGGTGCGTCTCGGCACGTTTCGGCATGACCTCTACTATCGTTTGAACGTGGTCCGTCTTATCGTTCCGCCGCTGAGGGAGCGTCTGGATGATGTGCCGCTGTTGACGGAGCATTTTCTGGAAAAGTTCCGCCAAAAATTTAATAAACCGCTTTCCTCTGTATCCCGTGATGTTCTGGAGCTCTTCATGCGCCATCCCTGGCCGGGGAATGTGCGTGAACTGGAGCATACCATCGAACATGCGGCAATTCTTTGCCGCTCCTCGGTCATATCCGTGGAAGACCTCCCACAGGATTTCTGCGAGACTCTCCACTATCACGTCCCTAAAAACATGGAATCTCGAATTTCAAGTCCGGGTATTACCCTTCATGATGCCCTTGAAAAGGCGGGGGGAAACAAAACCAAGGCCGCCCGTCTGCTGGGTGTCAGCCGATGCACTGTCTACCGTAAGCTTCAGGAATATTCTGCCCTCGCCAACAAACGCTGATTATAACTACTCAGGAGTCAGGAGCCAGAATTCAGGAGTCAGAATAAACCGGAAGTTAGAGGTATTCAGATATGTATTTTGGGGACAACCATGAACCGTAATGAAGCCGATACCAGAAGGCCAAAGGCTAAGAGATCGCCGATGCACTGGCGGTATTAAGGGGAGGTAGCTGATGACATTCAATGACCGCACCGCAGATGCCGACAAACTTCGCGATGAGATAAAACAGCACCGCCCACTGAAAGGACAGGTGCTGAAACAGCTGCGTGAGTATTTCAAGGTCAGCCTGACCTGGGCCAGCAATGCTCTGGAGGGTAACAGCCTGACCGAGACTGAAACCAAGGTGGTCATTGAGGACAGCATCACTATCGGTGGAAAACCCCTGAAGGACCATTACGAGGCCATCGGCCACGCCGAGGCGTTCGATTACCTGTACAAACTGGTCAACCGCACTGAGATCACCGAGCGCGATATACTCAAACTGCACAAGCTGTTCTATTACCGCATCGACCAAGCCAACGCCGGTCATTACCGCAAACAGAACGTCGTCGTCACCGGTACCGATTTTGTGTTTCCGCCACCCAGCAAACTGAGGCAGCAGATGGCGGCATTCGTCGGAGAGATCGTCTCCATGAGAACAGCATTGCACCCGATCGAGTTCGCTGCGCAGTTGCACAACAAGCTGGCTACGATCCACCCCTTCGTCGATGGTAACGGCAGGACCGCACGACTACTGATGAACCTGGCACTGCTCCAGCAGGGGTACCCGATCACGATCATTCCACCGGTACTGCGCAGCGACTACCTGACCGCAGTCCGCCATGGCAATGACGGCAACCATGTGCCGTTCATCACTTTGCTATCCAACATGGTCTGGGAGAGCGAACGCGACTACCTGCGCCTGCTACAAAGCATGGAGCGCAAGTAACGAAGAAACCGGTTTTCGCTAACAAATACAGTATAGTGTTTGAATCGTATGACTTCAAAAAAAGGAAAGCCCTCGAAAAAATTGAGGGCCTTTAAATTGAATAGTCTTGAGTGATGTGCTAATGGAGGCGCGTGTCGGATTCGAACCGACGTTAACGGTTTTGCAGACCGGCTCCTAGCCTCTTGGATAACGCGCCGTGGATCAATGAAGTAATCCTTATAGCT
>CAIYZD010000144.1 GCA_903930585.1 uncultured Geobacteraceae bacterium
CCATCTTCTGAAGCTTCTCGACCAGCTCTCCTTTGTCCGCGGCGTCCATCGTCCCTCTTACCGATTTTCCCGCGCCGTCCCGTGCTTTGTAATTATACGCCGCCATTATTCCTCTCTTGTCACCCTGAGTATCTCTTCGACGGTCGTAAGCCCCTCTTTGACCTTTTTTATCCCATCGTCCATCAAAGTGATCATCCCGGAAGAGACGGCCAATCTTTGTCTTTGTACTGAAAAGGAGAAAAGCAGAGAAACTTGAAGGGGGATCTGCTTTTTCCTGATCGTTAGAATCTGCCGGCGAGAGCCAGGCCAACTGCCCCAGATCTCTCATCAGACAGAAAATCAATGCGCCAATTTGGAATAACGTCTTGCGAGGCGCGCCAGGCGTCCGTTGTCGCGGAGGCGAGTAGGGCCGACGAAATAAGAGAAAAAGGGGCTACGGGGAGCAGTCGCGCGATGTCTCCGGTGCCAGGTTGGGCAAAATACCACGGTACATACAAACCCTTCAAAGCAGCAGAAAGCATGATGGTTTTTCGCTTAAACTCTCCGTCCGGCAATTCTTCAACTGCTTTTTGCTGTGCAGCATAACCGCCGCCTGCGATCGACGCTTGAGTGCGTAGGCCGTCTGCAACAGCATCATTTTGCTTTTGTATAAACTCATTGAGATCGGATCGCATCGCTTCTATTTGCGGACTGGATGCGATTTTGTTCAGCGACACAAATTTTAAGATTTGGTACTCGCTTTCAACTTTGCTTGACATTTTTGGTATCGGCTTGTAGCCAATTCGCCAATCAGGAATAAAGCCAAAGCCTCCACCTGCGTATGACCACTCGTAAGAGACTCCTTTTGCCGTGGCACGATCTTGATGTCCACCCTCATGAGCGATATAGACGTAAGCTGCTGCTCGTAGCCATTCGCTGAGCTCACTTGCATGGCTTGAGGACGGAATGATTGAGAGCAAGGTTAAAGCAGAAATAATTGTCATGATGAGTTGCATAAGGCCTCCTGTTTGAGCGCTTGTCGCCGCCCGCAGCTATAGAAGGAATTTGCTGGTGATTTCTTGAAGGTCCCTGAATTAATTTTTGGGGAGGTTTTTTGAGAAAGGAAGAGCTTCTGGATACACGAGAGAGAGAGCAGAGAGACAGGATGAGAATCTTGTTTTTTTGGTGGTTTGTTGCTGTTCGTTGCCGCGCCACCAAAAACAGACAATCCGGCAGAAAAGCGAAAGAAAAGCAGGACCAAGTCAGAGAGAGACAAGGTCCTGCCGGAGATCCGAGTTGCCCGCGGGAGGCGGGGGGTGTATGGCTATTTTTTCGCTTCTTTTTGCTGTTTTTGCACACGGTCAATGGTGTCCTGGATCGCATTGAAGGAGTTCAGGTATTTTGCTGCTCTTCGATCACCCTGGGCTACTGCCATCTCGTAGTAGAAGCGGGCCTTGGCGGGATCTTTTAACTCGTAAAACATACCAAGGTTAAATTGCTTATCCACATCTCCCTTCTCAGCCTGGGGCACTGTTGTGGCAATATATGCCTTATCACTTTCTTCTTTTTCTTCTTTTGTCATCCGCGCATTTGCCACCGTTGCCATCGCCATTGCTACCAATACCAACATTAAGATCATTTTCTTCATGGTTTCCTCCGAGGGAAAATTGTTTAAAGGTTAACTGCGTCGTGTGCCCACCCCAACTCTTCTGACTACGTCGTACGGTAAATCCGCCGCTTTACACAACTCAATCACTGCCGCTTCCATGACTTCCAGCGCACTGTAAAAATTAACCAGCGCTCCCGGATTGCCGTTAAACCTGATCCTATGTGCTGCTTTATCTGCTGCGGCCGCCATATTCAAGAGATCGTGAGTCTCGGGAGCTCTTACGATAAGGACTCTCGTGTTCGTTTGCGCCGCGAGATCAAGCTTGCTCTTCTCGCTAATCTTCCCAGCCTGGCGCTTCTTTCCTGTCTTCTGGCTCGCCCCGTGTCCCTTTGGTTTTGCACCAGCTTTATTAAATTTTGACGACACGTTTGGCAGAGACATAAGAACTCCTTTCATTTTTTAAAACGATTATTTCATCCAAAAATCCCCCGACGGCTCATCAAACCGCCGAGGGAAAAGCCGATTAGTTAGCCCCAGAGATGCCTAACATCGACAAGACGCCATGAGGATTGTCTTTCTTTTCAATAGCTTGGATAGCTGCCGTAACTTTCTTGCTTCCTTGAGCCATTTTCTCCAGCAAAGTTTTCTTGGCATACATGGCTTCTACTGCATGTCCGGACGCCGCTGCGTGCCCTTCAAATTCCTGTAGCGAGTGGGTAAGAGACCGGAAAGCTTCATCGTTCTGGCTCAATGTTTCACTATCCTTCAACGAATAGGATGTGTTCGAAGAAACCTTAACGCTTTTTCCGCCAGCGTGAGATGAGGTTAGAATAGGGATGCCCTCTCCGCATATCAATTCGGGGGCATTAGTTTTCAGCGAGATATCGAGTACGCAGTCACCGCATTCTATGTTGTTTACGGTCCCTTTGAAGCGACAGTCACCAGAGACATCGAATTTTGGGGGGAGGAGCTTGTTGTACTTAAAATTCATGTCAGCAATTTCTTGCCAATCTTCCAGACCAAAGACCATTTTTGGTGCGTCGTCCGGGATTGCTTTTGCGATAGTCAGGCCGACCTGCTGCAGAATTAACATGTACTTCTGCACTTTTGCAGAATCGATATAATCCTTTGCCTCGTCTGCATTTGTTTCTGCCAGCGATTTGTAATAATCCAGAGTTGAGGTGTGCGTGCCACCGTCGGTAGACACAAGCAGAATGTCGTCCAGCTTCATTTTCTTTAACCATGGGTAAGCTTTACGATATGGCGTCAACATGACGGGGACGACCGCTAATTCACTTGAGAATGCCGCAGAGTTAACGTTGTCAATCGCTTTTGCCAAGGCTTTCGTTGTTGATTGCTTGACGCCGTGAGACTTGTCCTTTGTCTTTTTCCATCCCTTATCGTCGTTAGTCGTTTTCGACTTTTTCTCTGAGTCCGACTTGTCGACAGAACTTGAAGCTTTGCTTGATTCGTCAGTCGTTGCATCCGAATTGACGCCGGCGAATGCCGAAGTCGTTGCCGTCACCAGCGCCGCCATAAATCCCACTGTCATCACCATCTTTTTGATCTGGTTTCTCATAGGAAACCTCCTTTTTTGTTCTGAGTCGCATTGCGCTCAAGGTTGATTGCTTGTAACGAAAATTCTGTACAAGACCGGTTGAAAATAATTATTGTTCTTCGACTTCAACTACTTTTTGGGGATAGAACATGCAAATCGGCAACAGTACCAGACAGTCAGCTCCAAAATACCACCCGGCCGCAACAACACACCCAGCGGCAATCCACCCGGCGCTACTTGGTAAGAAAACTTTGCCTTCATTTTTAAATACAGCTGCGGCGATCATCAGAAACGGCACCAGCACCAGGAACCGATACCACCCGGCAAGCGCAGCAACCGCAAGCAAAGCACCGGCAATCTCGGTCACAGGCAACATCTCGAACACCCCTTTGCGGCCAACAGCAGGCGGATAAGGCGACTCTCGCGGCGTATCTACATCTTTCCCGAGCAGCACCGGTGAAGTCGCGAAGATCTTTTCCGCAACAGCCTCATCGCAAAGGCGCAGATCCATGTACCCGAGCGCTTTTTCCTTCTTCTTCCCCATCCCCAAAGAGGCAAACAACAACGTGCCCGCAATCGCACCCCAGAAAATCGCATGCCCATGCGTGACCGCCACAATCACCGCGATCAGTAACATTTCGACTAAAAATCCACTCATATTTCACTCTCCTTTTTTACCTGCCGCTCACCGAAAGCCTGCCTTCTTCATTGAAAGGCG
>CAIYZD010000145.1 GCA_903930585.1 uncultured Geobacteraceae bacterium
ATCCTGCTGACCTTCATGTTCCTCTGGAACATGATCGGCGCGCTTATTCTCATTCCGGCTCTCTCGCACTTCCTGCTCAGGAATGTGTCTGTTGCCGTGGAATCGGACCACCCATAAAACTTTCAGGAGCACGCGATGAGTTCATTCCTATCAAGCATTTCCACCAGGCTGAAAATACCAGTGCTGCTGCAGGGGTTGCTGTTGCTCATTCTGGGATACTTTTTTGTCACCAGTGAATATTCAATTCGCGCCGAACGGGCTCATACCCAGAAATTGGGCAAGGTCGTCAGCCAGCTGCAGGCCATTGCGGTGGATATTGGTATTTTTCTTCATGGACGTGGAGACTACAAAAAGCTTGACGCCGCCCTTAATGAACAAATTGCAAACATCGATACATTACCCGGAGATATCAAGGGTGCTCTTTCCGCCAATATAAAGCAGGTGGTGCAGGTGCTGCGGGCGGCTGACAAGCTGTTTCAACGCAACCAGGAACTGGAAAAGGAGCTGTTGCAGCTTACAACGCTCGCAATAGGGATATCCGATAATTATATTACCGTAATGAGTGGAAAATTGGCCGATCCGAGCAAGGAACGCTCGGTATCGCGACTCGAACGCCTGGTCATTGGAGGTGCGGCGGTCAACAGCGGGAGCAACCACAGTATCCGCTTCAATTTTATGCAAATGAAGGAGAATCCTGCCAAACGGAGTGAGATGCTCGGTTTTCTGGACAAGGGCATAGCCAATGTCACCGAGGATGAAAAACATCTGGCCGGCACTCCGTTTGTTGCACTTGCCACCAAATCCAAACTGACGATTTTGCGTATCCGCGAAATCGTCACCGAGTATCTTGCCAACAACGACAAAATCATGGCTTCAACCGGGGATATCGACAAACTGAACGGCCAAATGCGCCAGGAATTGGACCAACTGACGGAAAAGAGCATGGTTGCCGGTTTCGATTTTTTCCGCAGCCGGATCGTGACCCTGCTGGTCGTAGTTCTGATTATCGCTCTGGTCGTGGCGACAGTGATGTTGATGTTGTCGCGCAGCATCATCATGCCAATCAACGCCATGACCAACGTTCTGAAAGATATTGCCGACGGCGAGGGGGATCTGACGAAGCGACTACCGGAAGACCGAACGGACGAAATCGGCGCTGCATGCCGCCAATTC
This sequence comes from uncultured Geobacteraceae bacterium, assembly GCA_903930585.1. Lineage (GTDB taxonomy): Bacteria > Desulfobacterota > Desulfuromonadia > Geobacterales > Pseudopelobacteraceae > JACRCG01. The sequence goes on from CAIYZD010000145.1 coordinate 1,174, forward strand.
AATATTTTTATCGATAAACTGCATGGAATCATCGGCAAGGTTGCTCGGACGACCGTTCAGGTCGCTACCGATTCGGCACAACTACATGCCACCGCCAAACAGATGTACAGCGGCGTTGAGGATGTCTCCATCCAGGTGGGAACCGTGGCCACAGCGGGCGAAGAAATGTCCGCCACATCCTCTGAAATCACCCGGAACTGCCAATATGCTGCAGAGGGATCTCAGAAGGCGACTGCTGCCGCGGTTTCCGGGGCGCGGGTGGTGGACGAGACCATTGCCGTGATGACCAGCATTTCCGATCGGGTCAAAAAATCCGCCCAGGCGGTAGAACATCTGGGCTCACGCTCTGATCAGATTGGCCAGATTGTCGGCACTATCGAGGATATCGCCGACCAGACGAACCTGCTGGCCTTGAATGCTGCTATTGAGGCGGCCCGTGCAGGAGAACAGGGACGCGGTTTTGCGGTTGTTGCCGACGAGGTGCGTGCCCTTGCCGAACGAACGACCCGTGCGACCAAGGAGATCGGCGAAATGATCCGGATGATCCAGCAAGAGACCAAGGGTGCGGTGGTAACCATGGAAGAGGGGGTCACCGAAGTTGCTCTGGGGAGCGAAAAGGCAGCCGGGTCCGGGAGAGCGCTGGATAACATCCTCGAACAGATCAACGCGGTTACCACACAGATCCACCAGATTGCGAGTGCCGCCGAAGAACAGACTGCCACCACGTCGGAAATCAGCAGTAACATGCTGCAGATCACACGCGTCATGGGGCAGACAGCCAAGGGTTCCCAAGAGACTTCAGTCGCCGCAGACCAGCTTTCCCGGCATGCCGATGAACTGCGCCAGATCGTTGGTCAGTTCAAACTTACGTAAGACTTAGAGGTAGATTGTTACTCAACAACCGGAAAGTTTATTTCCGAACTCAATACAAAAAGGGAGAAATGAAATGATCAAAGTCAGCGTGATGTATCCGAATGGCGAGGGGAACAAATTAGACTTCGACTATTACTGCAACAAGCATATACCGATGGTTCAGGAGAAATTGGGCGCGGCATGCAAGGGCGTCGCAGTGGATCAGGGATTAAGTGGCGCTGGCCCGGGAGCACCGGCAATATATGCTGCCATGGGGCACCTGTTGTTTGATTCAATAGAGGATTTCCAAACTGCTTTTGGTCCTCACGCAACCACGTTCATGGCGGATATTCCAAACTATACAAATATTCAGCCGATTATTCAGATCAGTAGTGTGCTGATTTAACGTGGCTGGTCACTATTCCCAATGGAATGATAAAAATCATACCTCGCTCGTAATTATAGAACGCCATATTACCAAATGATAGAAAACCAGAATACCGAACATGCATGAATTCACCAAATGATAAAACCGTATCTCTTGTTGAGTATCTGACTAGGTCATGGCCGATGCAAACTAAGATATAAATCAGATGAGGATCATTACTGCACAAGGCTCCGCCGCAAAAAAACAAAACGTCATCACAATGAAACAATGTTTGGCATATGTTGTGCAGATCATTGTGAGGTACTGTGCAGCACGTAATAAAAAGTCTTTTGAATAACGCAAATTCAATATCACATCAGGCACCGCAGAACCATCATCGCGCAACGGACAGTGGAGAGTAGAGATGGGCAGGCTCAGCGGCAAATATCAGGTAAGGATTTTGGGTATCGAGGAATATCAGAGTTTGGTTGCATGCCAGAGCGCGTGCCCTCTTGCGACCGATACGAAGCGCTACGTCCGTGCGATCGGCGATGGTGACTACGAGAAGGCCTA
>CAIYZD010000146.1 GCA_903930585.1 uncultured Geobacteraceae bacterium
ATCGGCGTCTACTCTGGGTGCGTGACAGCAAGGGTGGTAAAGACCGGAGCGTTCCGCTTTCCGAGCCAACTCTGACGCAGCTACGAAAATTCTGGCGTAAGACCAGAACAAAGGATTGGCTCTTTCCGGGACGGGACGGAGAGCATATTAACATCGCTACGGTACAGCAGGCTTTCAAAGCTGCTCTTCTTGAGAGTGGTTTCACCAAAAAGGCATCCGTACATTCGTTGCGCCACAGCTTCGCCACCCATCTTCTTGAATGTGGGGTCGATATCCGCATCATCCAAAGGATCCTGGGGCACGGAAACATCACAACCACCTGCATCTATACCCACCTGACCGACAAGATCACTGACCACCTGAGCAAAACCCTCAACCATCTGATGACCGACCTATTGTCATGATCGAGCTTGCCGATATTGTCGCTAAATACGGCGGAGATTACTTGAATGCTTTCGGCGGGAGAATGCTGCCAAGCCACAAACGGGCGCTTGCCGACATAGCCGCCTGCCGCACCGAAACCATGGGTGGGCACCTTGCCGAATGTGAAGTGTGCGGCCACCAGCATTACTCGTATCATTCCTGTAAGAACAGAAACTGTCCCAAATGCCACACCAGCGACACAAAGCGTTGGTTGGAAAAACGGGAAGCAGAACTGCTTCCCGTCCGCTACTTCCACGTTGTCCTCACTCTTCCCCAAGAATTACGAGACATCGTGCGCAGTAATCAGAATAAACTGTACTCCGTCCTTATTCAAGCGGCAGCTGAAATGCTTATGAAACTTGCCAGCGATCCGAAGCATGTCGGCGGAAAACTGTCCATACTTTCTGTACTACATACCTGGACCCGTGCCATGGAGTTTCATCCTCACGTCCATATGCTGGTCCCTGCCGGTGGTCTGGATGCTGATGGTAACTGGCACACTACGAGAAAAAAGTGGCTCGTTCCGGTAAGGGCACTATCGCAACTCTTCCGGGCAAGGTTTATGAAGCTTGCTAAAAAGTCACTGCCTGAAGTGACCTTTCCCCAAAAAGTCTGGAGCAAGGATTGGGTGGTGTACTGCAAGCCACCGCTTACCAACTCGAAGAAGGTACTTCGCTATCTCGGTCGTTACGTCCATCGCATTGCCATTGCCAACAGCCGAATCGAGTCAATGGATAACGGCAACGTGACCTTCCGCTATCAGGAAAGCGCCACGGGTAAGCTGAAACGCATGACACTGACTTCCAGTGAATTTCTCCGCCGTTATCTGCAGCACGTCTTGCCGCAGGGATTCCACAAGGTACGCTACTATGGTCTGCTCAGCCCGGCCAATCGCTTAACCTTGAAAAGGGTGCAGTTGCTCCTCGCCGAGAAAAACAATAAGAAGATAGTGGATCACAGTGAAGCTGAGTCAACAGATGGAATCGTCAAACATCTATGCCCATGCTGTTCGGAAGGAATTATGGTGGTGATCTACTCTTTGCCGAGAAGATCACGCAGTCCACCGAATGCAACACTAAGTCAGGTCGCAAAAACATATTAACAACGGAGCCTGCACACCAGGTGCTGCACTATCGGTGCGCCCGCTGACACTGGAAATGGCGTTAGTAGGCCGGTGTCGTTATCAAATAATCAGTCAAAAAACTTTCAAAGAGCAGCGGAAACCCAAAAACTATCCTCGAAGTTATCCAGCGAAGACAGCAGTACTCCGAAGAAAAAGCCCAAAAATCGTATAAATCCCCAAATAGCAGCAGAGTCGGAGCGGTTCAGTTCAACAAAAGTTTATGCGACGGCTTCGCGCCGCATAAACTCATAAATCGTTAGGCGGCCAACTTTCGCTCGATGTCGGCAATCAGGTCACCAACGCTGCGCTGCTTGAGCAGATCTTTCTGGGTAAACCGGATGTTAAACTTCGCTTCGATGGTGGTAACCAGATTGACGTG
>CAIYZD010000147.1 GCA_903930585.1 uncultured Geobacteraceae bacterium
AAGGGTAATGGCCTTTGAAAGAACGAGAGGCCCGGCGTATGATGCGCTAATGAGGAGCAGTACTTCTGGAGTCGTTGAATTCGCGGCGGCCAGTGCATCGGCTAACATTGCATATGACACGCCGGTTGTGCTGTTTTTGGCCAGCGGCGCCTGGATGAAATTGGCAGTTACATTCTGATCACCATTCATGGCTACTCCGCATGGGCTGATCGTGCTGGTGCAGGCGCCGCCCCAACCGCCGAAGATGTTTGTTGCCCCGGTGGCAGTTGCGTACAGGTTGATGGTGTCGCCATCCGGATAAAGGGCACCGCAGACGCCGGTGTTGTCGGAACAGGCTATATTGCCGGGTATGCCGATGGCGGAAGACAGGTCACTGCCATGGACACTGCCGCTACCGGTGACAGAGACCGACAAAGTGTATTGGTTTGCATGGAATGTGATGCTGAATGCCGGCAATGACACTGAGCCGCCGACGTTGGTGGCGGTGATAATAATGTTGCCATAGGTGCCGACAGTTGTCGGCGTGCCGCTCAGTGCGCCGGTTGTTGTGTTGAAATTGAGGCCTGGCGGCATACCGCCGGTAATGCTGAAGCGATAGGCGTTTGTGGCCGTGGGGGTGAAGCTGTAGGCTATGCCTACGGCGGAGGTAGTGGACGGGGTGCCGGAAATGGTGGGTGGAACAACCTGACCAGCTTGGAAACCCGAGGCCATGGTATATGACGTGCTAACCTGATCGACTCCACTGAGCTGCCCGATAGATGCGCTATTCCGGAAGTTTGTGGATGAGTCATCTCCGCCGCCGCAATCAAGCACGTTCTTATCGATCAAGTAATTCACGCTGGTTTGGGCAGCAAAGGTGTCAAATGGTATGATAGATATCAGCGAGAAAATCAGCATGTTTAGCCGAATTAACTTACTTGTACTCCCACATACCTGTTTCATTTGAACACCTGTCTGAAAATGTATTAAATGGTACCATCAAGTACCATCTTTTTCATTTATGTAATTATTTCCCATTGCCCGTGGCGAGCAGCTCATTGGCTACCGCTTCAAAATTTTCATAGGGCAAAGCACCAACTATTTTAAATCCCTCAACTACTCCATTCTTTTGCTTGCCCAGAACGAAACTGGGCGTGCCGGTAATACCGACCGATTGTGCATATTTCACCTCTTCGGCAAGCTCCTTTGCGTATTTATCACTTGCAAGGCACGCGGAAAAATCCTCAGGCTTTAGACCAATGTTTTTTGCATAACCAGCCAAAGAATCCAAATCCAGTTTTTGCGAGTTTTTGAACAGCAACTCTTTCATTTCCCAGAACTTTCCCGACTCGCCGGCGCAGAGAACAGCCTGAGCGGCTTTCGAGGCAAATTGGTGGAAATCGAGGGGAAGATCCCGTTGGATAAAGAGTACTTTGCCGGTGTCAATGAGATTCTTTTTTATTGCCGGAAAGGTTGAATTTGAAAACCGTGCGCAAAATGAGCACTGGTAATCTGTATATTCGATAAGAACTAGCGGGGCATTACTATTACCCAAGGTATGAGTGCCGCCGCTTTTGACCGTGATCTTTTCCGCCTTCGGTGGTTGCTGCACTTGTTGCGGTTGCGGCTGTTTCTGACGTTCCAGGAGCTGACGGATATTCTTCAGCTCGTTGATGATAATATCACCCTGCTCCTTGGTGATCGGCTCTGACCACGCGGAAGAGCATGTAGTAAGTATTAATACAGTAAATACAATTAACTTGTGTAAACGTTTAAACATTTAATCCTCCGTAGGGTCTCGTGCAAATTAATAACACACACCCATCAAGCACGAGTGACCTGATGCACACGCATGTCCACAGCTGCCACAATTGGCAGTGCTTGTATTTAAGTTAATTTCGCAGCCGTCTTGAGCATTTTTGTTACAGTTGCCATACCCAGGGTTACAAATTATTTGGCAAGTGCCGCCTCCGCAGTATGAAGTACCATTGTTATTACTACAGACCGTTCCGCAAGCGCCGCAATTGTTACTGCTAGAAAATAAGTTGGTTTCGCAGCCGTTGGCTCTATTACCGTCGCAATCACCAAAGCCTACATTACATTGGAACCAACAAATACCGCCAAGGCAGCTTGCCGTCTCATTGGCGTAGACGGGGCAGGCTTTGTTACAACCACCGCAATTAGCAACGCTTGTATGTGTGTTAGTTTCGCAGCCGTTGGTTCTATTACCGTCGCAATCAGCGTAGCCACTACTACATGCGAACCCACAAGCTCCGTTTGTGCAACTTTCGGTGCCGTTTATAATTGGAGAACAGACATTACCACAGGCGCCGCAATTATTGACGCTCGTCACTAGATAGGCTTCACAACCGTCGGTTGCTATGTTATTGCAGTCACCATACCCGGCCGCACACGCAAGCTTACACAAGCTACCAACGCACGACCCGACCGCATTCGGAAATTGGGTTATGCTGCCACAACTCCATCCAGATGTTGTACGTACTAAAAATTCGCCAACAGCGCAATTCTCACCTAACTTGGCTGCGGTTATAACGCCGTCCGTAACATTCTCGGCAATACCGGCACGCATGGAATATGCAACACTCGTTATTGCTTGGCGAGGTGTCATCTCTGGATCACTATTTATCGCTATACCAAGATAATACTGTTTATCGAATGTTAAGTTGATTGGTGTTACGCTGCCAAGGATAGAATTGTAACGGCCGTTAGTAACAGCCACATTTGGCTGAGATTCAGACCAGAGAGAATTGCCGCCAGTTGCGGACGAATAAAGGGAAAATGTCATCGACACGGTGCCGCTTACCGGTGTCCCAGATGCGTTTTGAAGGATACCCTGGTAGCTGATATTTTGTGGCACCGCTGCATAAACGAACGTCGAAATAAGCATGAAAAACAGAATTAATAGCGTATTTTTGTATATTGCCGCCATAAAACTACCTCCCTATCTATTTTTCAATTATTCATATCAATTCGATAATTGAGTATATTATGTTAATCTAACATAAAAAGCAAAGTAAAATACGCTTGGTGCGAGTCTCAGTACCGTTTCCGTTGTCATTAAAACGTGAGTAATAGTCCAAGATACCCCACTCTTGAAATCGGCATCCTGTCCGGTTCCAGCGCTGGGGTATAACCGTACCTGACGAATTGTAGCAGGCTGTTTAACCGGTCTGCGGCAATGGTGCGGGGGCGGCCTGGGCGGCGGCTAATTTCACCTTCTTTTTTTCATCGATTCAGAACTTGCCGCCATGAAGCGTTCAGCTGGCTGCTCCCATTGCGGCGGTCCAGTCGGGCTTCCGGAGGAGTATTGTCTTCGGTGGAGTTTGTGCTGTGGTCGCGATGGTTGTCGCCGCAGGAGTGCGCCGGAGTCATGTTTGTTTATGGGGCGGCGTGTGTACTGGCGTTGTGTTGTGCTGATAGCAACAGCTCTCATGCAGCGACGGACTGAGAGCAAGAGTATTGGCCAGCTTTCCAGATGGATCAGTATATCAAAAAAAACCATTATGCGTTGGCTTGATTATTTCATAGAGGTATTTGGTAACAGTTCTGAATGGTTGCGGATTCGTGGGTTTTTGCCGGCGACTGTTTCCAACGACTGTCTTCCTATAAATTTTCTGGAGTATTGCATTATGCAATCTCAGGATGCTCTGAGTGGCATTGTCACATGTTGTCGTTTGTTGGGTAGAGGCGGATAAAAAAGCAGGATATATGCGGGTTGATGTTAGTCGCACCCTGGCACGCAGAAGATGGGAACTGGTTGAATAATATACGGTTGTGGTATTGGGTGGCATTCCATTTTGCATAAAAGAGCCACCTGATGTCAGATGAATCGAGAAAATTAAGGAACTGGGCGCATCTTCGCCTTTCCATTGTCAGCCCTCTGCTCGCACAGCCTCCAGAGCGGGGTGAACTTACCCAGGAAATTGAGCGTCTGTCACAGCAAAGTTCTCCTCATCCAACCCGTGGTTGAAGTTGAACCCGGATGAAGCTGGCGTAGTACGCCTGATTTTCAACTTTTATATCGAAAGTGGCGGCGGGCTCAAGGCGGTAGCTGCTGAACTGAACGGCAAGGGACAACTGCGCCGGGGTAATGTGTGGAGTACCACCACGATTCACCATGTCCTGACAAACCAGATTTACCGGGGTGACCGGATATTCAATCAACACCATTGGAAAAGCGGCACGGAAAAACCGGAAGCTGAATGGATACGTGCCGAAATTGACGCTATAGTTGCGCCCGAAATCTGCGACTTGGTCGCCAAAAAAGCTGAAACAGCGTAGTCCGGCAATGTCCCACCCCCGGCTGGTGTCTTCACGGCGTCTACTGACTACCGTCCTGAAATGCGGGGTATGTGGTGCCAATATGATAATGTCCACCGGGAAACAAAATCAGTATCGCTATTACAAGTGTTCGACCAGAATCAAGAAACATCTTGATTTGTGTACTTCCAAGGCGGCACCGATGGAAAAGCTGGATCAGGCAATTTTAGAAGCATTGGCTGACAAGGTTTTTACCTCGGAACGGGTTTCAGCCATGTTGGCGGAAATGAAACGGCAGGCTTGTGGTGATAAGCCGGTAAGCATACAGGATTTACTGAAACAACTTGAAGCGGTGCGCTTCCGCTTGTCCAATGTCTACAAGTCAATTGAAAGCGGCATTGAGTTGGATGATATATTCCGGGATAATCTGGGCAACCTTAAAAAGCAGGAGTCGGATATTGCGGCACGTATCAGCGGCTTCGAACATTCGCCGCAGGCGGTCGTGGATTCAATAGACAAGGAAGAGGTTGCTTCGTTCTGTGCGGTGCTGCGTGAGAAGTTGCTGGACACGTCACAGCCGTTCAGCAAGGAATATCTGCAACTGTTGGTGATGAAATTGTCTTGACCGGAAACAGCGTGACGGTGAAAGGCGGTTATGTTCCGTTGGTGGGTGCGGTGCGGTTTACAGCCCAAAAAAAGAAATTGAGTACTCCTCAAGAAGTACTCAATTTCAATAAAGACTGGCGTCCCTACCGACTTTATACAGGTATGTAACATCATAGTATTATTGTTTTCGTATTTACGGATTATAACTGGCACCCTAAAAAGCACCCTCAAAATTGGCTGTTGTAAAAATACAACACTCTTCATTTTTAATATCGACATCATTTATATCGGTTGCCAAGCAGCACATTCGTTGGCAGATTAAGCTCACCCTCAAGGATTTGTAATGCCCCTTTGAAATCTCTCCGACCGACAAGTGGCGCAACTTTCATTTGTGACTTTAAAAATCTAGCAACTGTCATTTTTGTTTTTTCTCCAACGGAGCTGAGGGTATGCGGCCTCCCGCCCCCCCGATGGTTATCCATTAATCCACTCAGCCCATTGAATGCGACCATAATGTGAGATCGCAAGGACCCAATCCATAGAAACAGATGTCACGGTAAGATCATCTGATGATGGATACCAGAAGTCTGACCATCTTCCTGTGAACAACTTCCAAGTGGT
>CAIYZD010000148.1 GCA_903930585.1 uncultured Geobacteraceae bacterium
ACCTTGGCGCGGCCATCTCGGACTCCCAGATCATGTCCGCCATAGAAGAGAGGAAACCTGATCTGGTGGCCCTCTCCGCAACCATGTCCTACCATATCGCGACAGTTCAGGAGCTCATCGGCAGTATCAAAGGATCGTGTCCTGATACTGCTCCCCGGATAATGGTCGGCGGAGTACCGTTCAACACCGTACCCAACCTGTGGCGCAGTGTCGGCGCCGACCTCTGGGCAACCAACGCGGAACAGGCCGTTCAGGTAGCCAGAGAATCGCTGCAGTCAACAACGGTATGATCAATAATTCGCAGACTCCGATAGCGGGTAAAGGCTTTGTCGTCATCTGTGACAGAACCGGCATCATAGAAAGCGTCGTTCAAAATGAATATGAACCGGCACTTTTGATCTCTATCGGAATCCCCCTTGCTTCAGTATTTGATGAGGGAAGCCGCGAGAAGGCACAGCTGTTTATCAGCGAGGCATGTGCAAAAAGGTCTGCATTCGACTGGGAACTCGTTATTCCCCTGGCAACCGGCCCGGCTACACTCCATTGTGCGGCGGCGGTTATGAATGACAGAGTGATGGTCATCGGCGCCAGCTCACGCAATTCTGCCAATCAGGTTATGGATGAGATGCTCAGGCTCCATAATGAGCAGGGCAACCAGGTGCGCACCCTGATGAAAGATCTGCAGATTTCCTCACGCGGTGTTGGGCGGGACAACGACATCTATAACGAACTGGCTCAGCTCAATAATCAGCTGTCAAACACGCAGCGTGAGCAGTTGAAGAAAAATCATGAACTGGAACAAGCACTGGCCAGGATAAAACAATTGGAAGGTATTCTTCCTCTTTATACCAATTGCAAAGAAGTAAGGTCGGCGAAAATACTGATTGTTGATGACGATGAGATGAACCGCAAAATGCTGCAAGTAATGCTCTCGGCTCATTTCGATAACGTGTTTCTGGCTTGTAACGGTCAAGAGGGGCTTGATCTTCTTATCGCAAACGATGATATCGATTTGATCCTTATGGACCTGGAAATGCCGGTTATGGACGGGAGAGAGATGCTGGCAGTCGTCAAAAATCTTCCGAACCTGAGATCCATTGTGGTTATTATTGCAGCCGGTAATCGGGAAGATGCCATCAGCGCGCTGGTCACCGGCGCTGATGATTTTATTACGAAACCATACGATCGACTTGAATTATCGACACGAGTTACCCATCATCTTAAGAGAAAATTTGAAGCCTCTGAGCGCCAGCAAACCGAACAAAAACTTCAGGCCATTACGGATTCAGCTCAAGATGGCATCTTGATGATTGATCCCCAAGGAATAATTACCTACGCGAATCCGGCTGTTTTGGAAGTATTTGGCTATCACCCGAGAGAGCTGCTTGGAGAAAACCTTCATAATCTGCTTGTTCCGGAGCGTTTTCTTACTGCCCATAAAGCCGCCTTTCATGAATTTCAACATACCGGAACCGGAAATGCCATTGGCAAAACTATAGAACTATGCGCATTCCGTAAAGACGGACAGGAAATAAGTGTTGAACTGTCACTGGCATCAATTCTTTTTAGTGGCGGGTGGCACGCAATAGGTACTGTGCGAAATATAACGGAACGTAAAAAAATAGAGGCCGAACTGGTAAAGCGAACTAATGAGGCGGAAGAGGCATCCAGAACCAAGAGCACATTCCTCGCAACCATGAGCCATGATATTCGTACGCCAATAAGCGGCGTGATCGGCTTGTCTGACCTGCTTCTGGATACAGACCTGACAAAAGAACAGCTGGAATATACTGAGTTGATAAGCAGGAGCGGTGAAAATTTACTGGGACTTATCAACGATATTCTTGATTTTTCCAAGATCGAGGCGGGTAAACTGGAACTTGAAATGCTTAACTTCGATTTGCACTCTACTGTGAAGGATATAGTGGCATTGTTTGCTCATCGAGTAGATGGATCAAAGTTAAAAATCGAATACCAACTCGATCCTGCCATACCTGCACGTCTTAGAGGAGACCCGAGGAGAATCAGCCAGATTTTCAACAACCTGGTTGGCAACGCTTTAAAGTTCACTCACGAGGGCAAAATTACCATCAATGCAAAACTTCAAGGAGAATTGGATAATTTTGATACCATACTTTTCGAAGTTCATGATACCGGCATAGGTATTCCGCACGATCGTCTTGCTGCTGTTTTCTGCCCTTATACTCAGGCAGAGGGTTCTACTACCCGAAAATATGGCGGCACTGGTTTGGGGTTAGCTATCTGCAAGCAGCTTGTTGAGGTAATGGAGGGCGAAATTGGAGTAACAAGCGAAGTAGGTAAAGGCTCCACCTTCTGGTTTACCGGGCGTTTTGAAAAGCAGATATCCGAGGAGCCGCTTGCAACCGGTAACCAGGTTGAAAATGCGCATGACACGTCTGATCCTGCAGTATCAGGTGCCGCACGTAGCTGGCGAATCCTTCTTGCTGAGGACAACCCAATTAATCAGAAAATTGCAGCAAATACGTTGAATAAGCTTGGCTACTCCGTTGATGTAGTCGCTAACGGCAGAGAGGCCGTTCGAGCACTTGAGTTGACGGATTACGACCTTGTCTTCATGGATTGCCTTATGCCGGAAATGAATGGTTTCGAAGCCACTGTTGAAATCCGCGACATAAACTCGGATGTCCTCAATCATTCCGTTCCAATAATCGCCATGACAGCTAACGCAATGACGGGTGACAGGGAGCACTGTCTGGAGATGGGGATGGATGATTATCTGGCAAAACCGATTAGAAAAACGGAGCTTGCAGAAATGATGGATAAATGGCTGAAGGACACAACACTCTCCTTCCCGACCGGATCATCCGCAATCATGGAGGCAAACAACCATTGATTCCGAGCATGGAAAAGAAACAAGCGTGCTCGTCGCTCTGCCTCTTAAAAATAATGGAGTAAACCATGCCTGAAGCCCTAACTGCACATCTTACCGTAACGGCCCGTTTATCATAATCATCAGTCAAAAAAACACATTTTTATGTCGTAGGCCCCACTCTCGCTATTGCTTTTGACTCGCTCAGGTATCTGACGTATAATCAGCAATCCGAACCGATTGCCACTGTCGCCTTTCGTTCCCAATCTCCCTCTACAAGGAACATACTGAATGCAATTTTTTATCGATCCCTATTTTCCCGATACAATCGATGCAGTTGGCGATGCCGGTATGGCAGGCTTTGACGAGAAACGGCCTCTGTATCTTTCCGGTTGCAAAAATTTCCTGGCCAAGTACAGAGAAGAGATCAAGCAGATGCACCTTGACGGTGCAAACGGAACCGATGTAACCCACCTGCTCTGTGACATGATGGATGAATTGAACAACAAGCTGTTTCTTTCCATTGTCTATGACCTTGGCGGTGGAGACGCCATGCTGGAGCATATCACGCTGGTGGCCGTCGGAGGGTATGGTCGTGGGGAACTGAATCCTTTTTCCGATATCGATATCATGTTTTTGCATAACGGTGTCCTGCCGACTGCGACCGTTGAGGATATTGCCCAGAAGCTGCTCTATTTCCTCTGGGATATGCGCCTCGACGTCGGATATTCGGTGCGCAAGATTGCCGATTGCGTTGAAATGGCAGCGGCTGACGGCACGGTCAAGACGGCGCTGATGGATGCCCGGTTTCTCTCCGGGAGCCGTCCGCTGTTTACCAATCTGACGAAAGTTATTTTCGGCCAGATTCTGCCAAAATCGAGCGACTCGTTCATAAAGGAAAAGATGGCCGATATGAAAAGCCGTCGCGAAAAATACGGTTCTACGGTCTATCTGCTGGAGCCGAACCTGAAAGAAGGGGAGGGGGGGTTGCGGGATCTGCAAACCGCGATCTGGGTGGCGCGCGTCAAATACAAATTTGCCGATATTCGCGAGCTGATTATCAAGGGGATCATGAACGACGAGGAACTGGAGACGTATCACGCGGCACTTGACTATCTGTGGCGAATCCGTAATGAGCTCCATTACTTCAATGGTCGCAAAAACGATCAGCTGACGTTTGACGCCCAGGTTCATCTTGCCGGTTTTCTCGGGTATCGGGACAACGACCGGGTACTTGCGGTCGAAGACTTTATGCGGGATTATTATCGTCATGCCAACAAGGTCGAGCATTTTACCTCCAGCATGGTGTCGCGCTGTATCTGGCGTGATGAGGGCGCGCTTAAAATATTGGGTTATTTTGTCCGGCGACCGGTTGGCGATGGTTGTTTCGTACTTAAAGGCGAGCTGATCATTCCGGATGAATCGGTTGTTGAAAAAAATCCGATCATATTGATGAAAATATTTGAATTGGCCCAGAAACACGGGGTTTCGCTCAATGTTCGTGTCAAAGGACTTATCAGGAAAAATCTTGCCCTGATCAACGACAAGTTCCGGCGTAACCGCGAAGTCAACCACTCATTCCTGACTATTCTCCGTTCACCAAAAGGGGTTGCCGATACCCTGCGGCTGATGCATCATCTGGAATTCCTGAATCGTTATATTCCCGAGCTGGAACATATTTACTGCAAGGTTCAGCACGACCTGTATCATATCTATACCGTGGACATTCATTCGTTGTTTGCCGTCGAACAGGCTGAAAAGATGTTGAACGGTGAATTCAAGGGGATTATGCCGCTTCCCTGTAGGATCGCTTCCGAGATCGGCAAGCCGGAACTGCTTATTCTGTCAGTGCTCTTTCATGATATCGGCAA
>CAIYZD010000149.1 GCA_903930585.1 uncultured Geobacteraceae bacterium
ACGGGCGCTCCGCTGGCAGAAAAACCCTGGGGGATCCGCTGGAATGAGGCGCCTCCCGTGGCGTTAACTTTCGGGAAGAGGTCTGAACGCTGGATCTGGTACTGGGCCCGGGATCGTTCAATGTTGAGGAGGGCAATCCGGACGTCACGGTTGTTATTAAGTGTCAGTTCAATCAGCTTGCGCAGTTTATCGTCGACGAAAAACTCCCGCCAGGGAACATCGGCCGCCGCTTTTTCTGCTGCCGCGGCAGTTTTCGTTTGATAGGCCGGGCCGCTGGGCCAGGTTGCGGTCACCGGTGCGGCGGGCTGTGTGTATTTCGGAGCCATGGTTGAGCAACCGCTCAGGCACAGGAGCGCTCCGAGAGGGATGCAGAGGGAAGTCGTCATGCGTTTCATCCGTGTCATGTCAATTCTCCTCCAAGGCGTTAGTAGCAGCAGAGGTGTGCGCCGGAACAACGTGAGGCCGCTTTTTAGCAAACATTCGGGAGACCAGCACGAAGAAAAACGGAATGAAGATCAGGTCGATGAAGGTAGCCGAGAGCAATCCCCCGGTTACCGCCGTGCCTATGGCATTCTGGGCCGCTGCTCCTGCTCCTTTGGTCAGTGCCAGAGGCAGGGTGCCGAAGAAGAACGCCAGTGACGTCATGATGACCGGGCGGAGTCGGATCTTGACCGCCATCAGCGTCGCTTCAACCAGTTCATGCCCCTGAAGCATCTGATCCTTGATGAACTGGATGATCAGGATGGCGTTCTTGGTGGAGAGTCCTACCGTAGTCAAGAGTCCGATCTGGAGATAAACGTCGTTGGGGAACATGCGCAGTTTTACCGCGGCAACCGCCCCGACGAGCCCCAGCGGCAGCATCAGCAGGTTGACGAATGGAATGGTCCAGCTCTCGTACAGTGCTGCCACGGCAAGGAACACCACCAGCAGCGAGATGGCGTAGAGTGCCGGCGCCTGGGCTCCGGCATTTCTTTCTTCGTAGGAGAGGCCGGTCCATTCGTAGCCGATTCCGGGAGGTAATTGGGCCGCCATCTTCTCCACCTCGGACATGGCCTCGCCGGTGCTTATCCCCGGTGCCGCCTGCCCCAGAACCTCCACGGACGGAATGCCGTTATACCGTTCGAGGCGGGGGGAGCCGTACTGCCAGCGGGCGGTGGCAAAGGCAGAAAACGGGACCATCATGCCGCTCTTATTGCTGACATACCAGCTGTTGATATCCTCCGGCAGCATGCGGTAGTTGGGATCTGACTGGAGGTAGACCTTTTTTACCCGTCCGCTCTGAATAAAGTCACTGACGTAGGTGCTCCCCCACGCTGTGGAAAGCACGCTGTTGATATCTGCCTGGGATACGCCAAGAGCCCCGGCTCGAACATCGTCAATGTCGAGCTTGAACTGGGGCGAGTCATCCTGGCCGTTGGGGCGCACCGCCGTCAGCTTAGGGTTCTTCATGGCCATGCCGAGCAGCTGGTTGCGCGCCTCCATCAGCTTGTCATGCCCCAGGCCGCCGCGATCCTGCATCTGGAAGTCAAAACCGTTTGCTACTCCCAGCTCAAGTACCGCCGGCGGGGAAAAGGCGAAGGCCAGGCCGTCGCGAATCCGGGAGAATTCTTTCATTGCCCGACCGGCAATTGCCGGTGCCTTCAGGTCGGGGGTCTTGCGCACGCTCCAGTTTTTCAGCTTCACCCAGGCCAGTCCCATATTCTGGCCTCGACCGGCAAAGCTGAAACCGGCCACGGTAATAATCCCCTCTACCGTCTTCGATTCCTTTTCGAGGAAATACCGTTCCATCTGCCGTATGGTCTGGATAGTCCGTTCCTGGGTAGCGCCGGCAGGCAGCTGGACCTGACAAATGAGAAAGCCCTGATCCTCATCCGGCAGGAACGAGGTGGGCAGGTGCAGGAAGAAGAAAACCATGGCGGCTACAATGGTGCCATACACGACGAGGTAGCGTACCGGTTTGCCAAAGGAGCGACCGACGATCCCTTCATACTTGCCCCGGCAGAAGTCAAACAGCTTGTTGAACCAGTTGAAAAACTGGCAAAACCAGCCGCACTCTCCGGGGGTGTGCCCTTTTGCGACCGGTTTGAGCAGGGTGGAGCAGAGCGCCGGGGTCAGAATCATGGCTACAAATACGGACAGGATCATGGCCGAGATGATGGTGACGGAAAACTGCCGGTAGATAACACCGGTCGAGCCGCCAAAAAAGGCCATGGGGAGGAAAACTGCCGTCAGTACCGTGGCGATACCCCAGAGAGCGCTGGTGATCTGCCCCATGGACTTAATGGTGGCGTCGTGAGGAGACAGCCCTTCCTCGGTCATGATACGTTCCACATTTTCCACGACGACAATGGCGTCATCCACCAGCAGTCCAATGACAATGACCAGGGCAAACATGGTCAGGGTATTGATGGAGAAACCGCAGGCAGCCAGAACTCCCATGGTTCCCAGAAGTACCACCGGCACCGCGATGGTGGGGATCATGGTGGCGCGGATGTTCTGCAGGAAGAGAAACATGATGATGAAGACCAGAAAGACAGCTTCGATCAGGGTGTGTACCACCTCTTCAATGGAAATCTTGACAAAGGGGGTTGAGTCGTATGGATAGACTACTTTCACGCCGGCGGGGAAATATTTCGACAACTCCGCCATCTTGGTCTTGATCCGGTTGCCGGTTTCCAGGGCGTTGGCCCCCGCAGCCAACCGGACAGCCATACCGCCTAACGGCTTTCCGTTGTAATATGACTGGATTTCGTAGTTTTCAGTGCCAATCTTGCTCTCGGCCACATCCTTAAGTTTGACCGTTGAACCGTCCGGATTGGTGCGCAGAATGATTGCGTCGAACTGATCAGAATTCTGGAGCAGCGCCCGGGCGTTGATGGTGGCATTTAATTGTTGCCCTTTTGTCGCGGGGAGACCGCCAAACTGTCCAGCGGAGACCTGAACGTCCTGGGCCTGCAACGCTGCTATTACGTCGTTGGTGGTCATGTGGTAGTTGTTCAACTTGGAGGGGTTCAGCCAGATTCTCATGGCGTTTTGGGTGCCGAACAGCAGAAGTTCGCCTACTCCGTCCAGGCGGCTGACGATGTCCTGGAGATTGGAGACCATGTAGTCGGTCAGGGAGTTGCGGTCCATGGATCCGTCTTCCGACACGAGCCCGATGATCAGCAGGTAGTTTCTGCTGGATTTTACCACCGCAATCCCCTGCTTCTGCACGATCTGCGGCAAAAGCGGCACAGCCAGCTGCAGTTTGTTCTGCACCTGGACTTGTGCGATATTCGGGTCGGTGCCCGCCTTGAAGGTCAAAGAAATGGTCACTGCACCTGCTGAATCGCTGCTGGAGGACATGTAGATCAGGTTATCGATACCGTTCAGCTTCTGCTCAATGACCTGGGTAACCGTATCCTGGACGGTCTGGGCCGAAGCGCCGGGATAGGTGGCGTTGATAGCGATCTGTGGCGGAGCGATTGCAGGATACTGGGAGACCGGCAGCATCTTGATCGATAGCAGACCGGCCAGCATGACCATGATGGCGATAACCCATGCGAAGATGGGGCGGTTTATGAAAAAAGTGGGCATGGAGAGGCTCCTTAAAATGCGGTCAGACCAGTTGGACGAGTCTGAGTGGTCTGACTATTTTTTGGCTGCTGCTGGTACTGCTGCTGGTATCGCCGCCGGTGCGCTGCCGAATGGCACTGCCTTGACCTGTGTCCCCGGCCGTGCCCTTTGCAACCCTTCCAGTATTACGCGATCCCCTGCTTTCAGGCCATCACTGACCAACCAGTTGTCGCCAACCGTACGAACTACTTTGATCGGTCGCGGCTCCACCTTTTCCTCTGCCCCAACCACCAGTACCATGGCCTCACCCTTGGGATTACGGGTTACACCGCGCTGCGAAACGAGAATGGCTTTCTCGTTTATTCCTTCCTCTAAAATCGCACGGACGAACATGCCCGGCAGTAACGTCTGCTTCGGATTTGGGAAAACTGCGCGCAAAGTAATGGAGCCGGTACTTGGGTCAACGGTGACTTCCGAAAATTTCAGGCTTCCAGGCAACGGGTAGGAGCTGCCATCTTCCAGTACGAGTTTGACCCGCGCTTGTGCCCCCCCTCCCTTCTTCATCATGCCGCTGGCCACGTTCTGCTTCAGTTTGAGCAGATCGGAGCTGGATTGGGCCACATCCACATACATGGAGCCAAGTTGCTGAATAGTAGCCAGTGCGGCCGATTGACTGGCGGTAACCAATGCACCGTCGGTAACGGTAGAACGGCCGATTCGTCCCGAAATCGGGGCAGTCACTCTGGTATAGGCCAGGTTAATCCGGGCGCTTTCAACCGCAGCTACCGTGGATGCCACATCGGCCTCGGCCTGTTTGAACGTTGCATGGGCGTCATCAAAGTCCTGTCGGCTCACCGCATTGATTTTAACGAGATCACGGAACCGTTCCTCTTTCAGCCGGACGGTGTTCAGATTGGCTTCAGCCCTGGCCTGGGCCGCTTTGGCACTGGCAAAGGCCGCCTGATAGACGGCTGGATCGATCTGATAGAGAAGCTGACCCGCCTGTACGTCAGAACCCTCGCTGAAGAGCCGTTTCTGAATGATGCCTCCCACCTGGGGGCGTACCTCGGCAATCAGCAGTGGTGTTGTTCGACCGGGAAGCTCCGTAGTCAAGGCGACACGTTGTGGCTGGATGGTTACCACCCCTACTTCCGGCGGGCCGGCCGGGGGCTTTTGCCCGGCGGAGTCCTTTTTCCCGCATCCGGAGAGCAGCATGCTGATGACAATAATTCCGCAGCCGGCAAGCAAAGTGGTCTTGTACGTGATTTGCATAAACACCTCGTATAAATATAAGTTACGAACGAAAATATATTCCTGAATGAACAATACCTGTTTATCTCTTGATGCCGTCCCAGCACGCTTCGATTGCCCGTGTGACAAGTTGCTCGTCAAGCACGATAAAACCGAGAATATGGTCCCGTGCCATTGCCAGCAACGGGCCAAAAGATAAGGCGAAGAGAATGACCAGCGGAAAATCTTTCATGACCTGCTGCTCGATGCCGTCGTCAAACAGTATGCGAAAAACGTCACATCCCTCCTTTTTCCCCAGAATCTTGTCCCGGCGATATTCCACTCCGTAGGGAGAGTTGTGAAACTGCTCCAGGTAACGGAAGTCGAGAGGGTTAGTGATAAAATAACGTAACAGTGCCGTACCGACGTGCAGAAACCTCTCCCTGATCGACTGCTTCAGCGAATACCCATCGAGGAGAGAAGGGTAGATGCGTTCTTCAAGATCACGGAACAACTCGTTGATCAATACATCCTTGTTCTCAAAATAGCGATAAATTGTCCCGGCGCCTACTCCGGCGCGTTCGGCAATCATCGCCATCGGAGCGCCGTGAAAACCATGTTCGGCAATCAGCTCCAGTGCGGCTCGTACGATTTCATCCCGTTTTTCCGATTTTGTCATACAAGTTACCTCATTATTTGGAATGAACGTTCATTCCGTTTACCGTGTTTTGATAGAGTCGTCAATGTATATTTTGCCGCACCGAACGCAAAGAGCCGGAGATACACACCTCCGGCTCCATCTATTCAGTATTTGGTTATTGTGTCAGGTTATTCTGCGCAGACAGGCTCTACATCCAGCAATAATTCCGGTTCTTCCGCCTCAAGATCGGTTTCGTTATTGAGTATCTGCGCCATTCTGGCCATATCAAGCTCATTTTCCCAGCGGGATACCACCACTGTTGCCACCCCGTTACCGACCAAATTAGTCAGTGCCCGGGCCTCCGACATAAAACGGTCGATGCCGAGAATCAACGCCAGACCGGCTACCGGGATCGTAGGAATCGCGGCAAAGGTTGCAGCCAGGGTAATAAAACCGCTACCGGTAACGCCTGCAGCGCCTTTCGAGGTCAGCATCAACACCCCCAGAATGGTGAACGTTTGGGTCCAGGTCAGGGGAGTATTGGTTGCCTGGGCAACAAAAACCGCTGCCATGGTCAGGTATATCGAGGTGCCGTCGAGATTGAAGGAATAGCCGGTAGGAATAACGAGACCGACTACCGACTTGGTGCAGCCAAGGTTTTCCATCTTGGCCATCATGCGGGGAAGGACTGACTCAGAAGAAGAAGTGCCGAGTACAATGAGCAGCTCTTCCTTGATATACTTGATGAACTTGAAGATGCTGAACCCGCATAATTTGGCGATGGTACCCAGAACAATAAAGATGAACAGCAGGCAGGTGAGATAAAAACTTCCCATCAGCATGCCGAGCTTGGTCAGGGAACCGAGCCCGAATTTGCCGATGGTAAAGGCCATGGCGCCAAACGCGCCGATGGGAGCTGCTTTCATGATTACACTGACAATTCCGAACAGGACGTGGGAGACCTCATCGATGAATTTGAACACTACTTTGCCCCGTTCACCGAGTACGGAGAGCGCAAAACCAAACAGGATGGCAAAGAGCAGCACCTGGAGAATATCCCCCTTGGCAAAAGCATCCACAACGCTGGAAGGGATGATATTCATGAGGAAATCAATGGTGCCGCCAGCCTGGGCTTTTGCCGTGTAGGTTGCCAGCGCCTTGGTATCCAGCTTGGTGACATCGGCATTCATACCGGTACCCGGCTGTATGACGCTTACGACCAGCAGGCCGATGGCCAGTGCCAGGCTGGAGACAATCTCGAAGTAGAGCAGGGCCTTGGCGCCAACCCGACCGACCTTTTTCATATCCTCCATTCCGGCAATACCGGTAACGACGGTACAGAATATGACCGGAGCGATAATCATTTTGATCAGCTTGATGAAGCCTTCTCCCAGCGGCTTCATGGCGGCGCCGGTTTCAGGGTAGAAATGCCCGAGGCAGACTCCGATACTGATAGCGGTCAATACCTGAAAATACAGATGCTGATAAAACTTTTTTCCGTTCATGGAATGGCTCCTTCTCTCTTATTGGTGTGGTCATGCCGTTGATGGCCAGGTAATTTTAACGCGTATAACGATATATCAGCAATTGGAATGCCAAAAATGCATGCAATCACAACTCACCGTTATTACTTTAATAAATTGTCGTTACGTTGTTGGAAAATAAAAAAGAGGTATAACCGGCGAAGGTGGCAATAACTGAATAAAGCACTATTATGCAATGTATACGGCATGTTATATGGTCATAACCCCGGTTATAAACTATAACCGGGGTTATGACCATTCACAAAAGGGATTGGCCTGAGTGAAAAGGAGAACATCATTAGGAGAGATCAGACAATTCCCCGCAGTTTGAGGCGCTTGCTGAGGGCTGGTTGCGATATCCCGAGAAGACGTGCGGCGATAGTCTGGTTGCCGTTGGCACGGGACATCGCTTCTTCCACCAGTAGTTCGGCAGCTTCACCAAATGTCGGCAGCCGCTCCAGCCCGGCAAACAAATTCTTTTCGGGCCTCGTTACGACGGGCTGGCTCTGCTTCGTTTCCTGGGGGATAATTGTCTTCATGAAGGTATCCATCGAAAGGACCCGGTCGCGGTGGACACTGACAGCATTGTATACCAGCGCCTTTAGTTCGCGGACGTTGCCGGGGAAGCTGTAGGTCGCCAGCAGTTGCAGCAACTCGCGTGGTGGTGTCGGTTTCTTCTTGCCGAGAATCCGCGCCGCTTCCTCCAGGAAATGATCCAGAAGTGGGGGTAGATCCCCTTTTCTTTCACGCAATGGAGGGACATGAACCATGTGCGTGCAGAGGCGGTAATAGAGATCGCGCCGGAATGTGCCGTTCTCCTGCTTGAGCGACAGATTCTGATGAGTGGCCACGACCACCCGTGCCTTAAGCCGTTTGGGGCGATCACTCCCGAGCGGGAAGTATTCTCCCTCCTGAAGCAGCCGGAGCAGCTTGACCTGGGAAGCGATGGAAAGATCGCCTATCTCGTCCAGGAACAGCGTCCCGTCAGCCGCTTCCTCGATCATGCCGCGGCGTGGCTGGTCGGCTCCGGTGAATGCTCCGCGCATATGGCCAAAAAGGGTATCGGCGAAAACAACGTCGTCCAAACCTGCCACATTTACCGATACCAGCTGCCCCTGGCAGCCGCTCAGGGTGTGCGCGGCTTTGGCAATCAGCTCTTTGCCAACGCCGCTTTCGCCCATAATCAGTAGCGGTTCCGTGCTGAGCGCCACCGCTTCAATATAGGAAAATATCGCATGCATGGTACGATCCGTCGTGACAATACCGGCAAAGGCGGATGGATGCTTTAATTCTCCCGACAGCATCCGGCTGGACATTTCGCGATTTTGCCGCTCCAGCTCCAGCATCCGGATCGCGCGCAAGATGCCGCTGACAAGGCGATCTTCCTCAACCGTTTTGACAAAATAGTCGAAAGCCCCTTGTTTGATGCAGTTTACTGCACTCTCAATCTGGTTCATGCCGCTGATGACGATAACGGCAATTTCCGGGTGGCGTTCGGCGATCATCCCGATCAGCTGATCGCCGCTCAGATGCGGCATGTTCAGATCGAGCAGGACAAGCCCGATTTCAGATTGCTCCAGCAGTTCCATAACCGCGCGGCTGTCCTGGCAGGTGGTGATATTGGTGATCCCGGCGGAGCGCTCGAGGGTGAGACGAAGTGAGCGGAGCCAGGGCGCCTCGTCATCAACCAGAAGAACGCCGAAATGTGGATACAGGGATGAATTCATTGCTTAGTTCCTCGCAGGTTCCGGAAGTATCAGGGTTACCGTTGTCCCGCTACCGGGAGTGGAATCGAACTGTAGTGAACCGTTGTGCTCTTTAACGATGGTTGCCGAAACGGACAAGCCGAGCCCCGTGCCGCCGCTTTCCCGTTTGGTGGTAAAAAAAGGATCCGTCAGGCGGGATATATGCTCCGGCGTTATACCGGACCCCTCGTCAACGACCGTGAGCACTATCGTACCGGCGGTTTGGTCGTGTGAGGTGGTCAGGCAGATACCATGCTCCATATCCGGCAGCGCCTGGCAGGCATTTAAAATCAGATTAACGACAACCTGCTCGATGCGTTGACCGTTGCCGAGGATATGAGGAAGCGAGGGAGCATAGCGGGCTTCGAAGCGGGTGGTGGAAGAGCGTATCGATGAATCCACGAGCCGCACCGCTGCCCGGGCAACAACGTTAACATCGACCGGTTCAACCGCCGCCGAGCTGTCCTGACGGGCAAAATCCTTCAGCTCTTCAACAATCCGCTTGATGCGGTTCGCTCCCTCCTGCATTTCATCCAGCAAATGGGGAACTTCATCGCGCATCCGCGAATACGGAAGTCCTCCCATGGTAAAATCGCCCTGACTCCGGTAGCGCTCTTCAAGGACTTCTGCGGCGTCCAGATAAACATCTTTCAGGATCGGCATGTTGAGCAGGATCAGTCCGTTCGGATTGTTTATTTCATGAGCCACACCCGCCACGAGGATGCCGAGTGAAGTCATCTTGTCGGCCTGGATCAGTTTGTCCTGATGGAGTTTCAGCTCGTCCAGAGCGTGTTTGCGTTCGGATGCTTCCAGTGCCAGCTCGGCAGTGCGCTGGGCAACCTGTTTTTGCAGGGTACGAGACCAGATCACGGTCCCGGCCAGTATCAGGATCAGTGCTCCCAGCAGCAGGGCGCCATACCGGACCAGTTTTTCCCACGGCACTTTCGGCGGGCCGAGCACCCCAAGCCAGCGATCGTAAATTTCCTGATACTGGCCGGTTTTCTTCAGGATCGCCAATCCCTCGTTAAAGCGGGCCAGCAGCTCTTCATTCCCCTTCTTTACCGCATAGCAATATTTCTGGATCGAGATGCTTTTGGCCACCGGCACCAGATTGGAAAGTCTATGTTCACGGATAATATACATGCCGGGGAGCATGGCAAGCACGGCATAGTCATGTTTCCCAGAAGCCAGCAACCGGAGTGCATCGGCCGGTGTCTCGGTCATCACAAGATTCGGTGCAAAGCCGAGCGACGTCAGATAGTCATGCATGATTCCGTCCTGGAACACGATGATCTGCTTGCCGCGCAATTCTTCTATGCTGCTTACCACCGGGGTTTCCTTACGGGCAAAAATGGCATGGTTGATGATGGTGTGGGGGGGGGAGAAGGAGAGGGTTCTGGTGCGATCTTCCGAGAAAGAAATTCCCTGCAGCACCCCGATGGAACCGTTCATGAGACCGTTGCGCATCTCGGACCAGCCGCCGAAACGGAATTCGACATTCATCCCCATGACATCGGCAATCGCCCTGGTGAGATCGACATTATAGCCCGCCGGTTGCCCACTTTTGTCCAGAAATTCGTACGGCGGATAGTCGCGGTCGCCACCGATGATTACAACCTGCTTTGACGCAACCTCCATTTCTGCCGCCGGGATCGCTGCCGGAGAGACGAAGAGTGCCAGGAACATCAGTACGGCCAGTTTTATGAAATTCATAATCATCACGTCATTACACCAGCTCCTCAATTTCTCCCCCCGGTTGCAGGACAAACCTGCTGCCGCGCCATTCGACACGATTGCCGAGAAACGAAAGTGCCCACGTGAAAAAGGCCAGCATGTCCCGGAGAGGCACCAGCCAGAGCCAGAGGGGAAAGAGGTTGTCACGGACAAAACGGCGGCTGAAGAGGGTGCAGATGCAGAGGCGCACCGCGTACTGCAACGCCACCGCCCCCACCCCGATTACGGGTGTAGGGGCCAGCAGCATCGCCAGCAGCGCTGCCGGAAATGGGAGGGTGATTCCGGACGCCAGGTAACCTCCAGGACGGCTGACCCTCATGGTGCGGGCCCAGCGCAGCTGCCGCGACAAAACAGTCATAAGGTTCTCCGACTTTATGACGCTTTCGACAAAACAGCAGTCAAGTGCAATCCGCCACCCGGCGAGATGGATCTTGTTGCCGAGCTGATAGTCATCCGCCAGATAGCCGGCCAACGCTTCAAAGCCGCCGATGGCGTGAAGCGCCTCTCGCCGAACCGCCATGGACGCGCCCAGGGCAAAAGTCAGCCCTTCCAGTTGCCGGGCGACCAGCACATTGGGGATCATTTCAGTCGTAAAACCGGTTGCTTCCAGGGCCGTGGAGATGCCATTCACCTCGGACGTGCGATACAGAGAGGTGACCAGGCCGACCTGCGGGTCGGCGAAGTGCGCGGCAACCGAGCGCAGATAGTCGCGCGGTACGCTGATGTCGCTGTCGCTGACGATGATAATATCGTGCCGAGTTTCGGGAACGGCGTTGATCAGGTTGGAAACCTTGTAGTTCGGGCCATGAAGCGCCGGGTTGATAACCAGCTTGATGGTGTGATAGGTGAAGTCGTCGATCAGCTGCCGGATAACCTCAATAGCAGGGTCATCAGGTGAGGCCACGGCAAACACCAGCTCCAGCTCCCCCGGATAGTCCTGACTGCAGAACGAGGCAAAATTATCGTAACTGTCCTCATCCATTCCCTTGACCGGTTTCAGTATGGAAACTCCGGGAGCGACGGGGGAAGGGACGGCGGCAGCCTGCTGTTTGAAATAGTTCCGTGCGCAGATCAGCGAAATTAAGGTATAGGCCAGTGACGGCAGGACGATGAAGAACGGGAACAGGGTATGTATCATGTCAGAGCGCCTTTTGAACGAGAAACAGGTAGGGTGCTGCTGCGCTGACGTTGGTCTGTCCCATGCGCCATGAGTGACAGTTGTGCGGCTCCAGCTGCGCCACCCAATTTTCGACTCCGGCCTGTTCCTGCGCACCGCCATCGTGGCCGGGGTAGACCGTTACCATCACCGTGCCGCCCGGAGCAAGCAGATCCAGTGCCTGCTCCAGCGCGATGACGGTTGTCGCTGGGCGGGTAATGATGCTGCGGTCGCCGCCGGGACAGTAACCGAGATTGAACAGCACAACCTGCACCGGCCCGGTAACATGCCGTGCCAGCTCTTCATGGCCCACCTGCAGGAGTGTCACCCGGTCAGATAATTCTGCCTCTGCCAGTCTGCGCCAGGTTTCGTTAACCGCCTGCAGCTGTATATCAAACCCCCAGACATGCCCACGGTCGCCGACCAAGCCGGCCAGCAGCAGGGTGTCATGGCCGTTGCCGCAGGTCGCATCAACGACGGTGTCCCCGTCACGGACAAAGGTGCGCAAAAGCTGGTGCGAGAGCGGCACCGGTCCGCGCAGCTCCGCTATGGTGGAGCGGGATGAATTCGTCATGATGGGAAGGGTAGCAGAATCGTGGTGCTTTCGCCACTGGGAATTTGTTTGTAATAGAACCGTTAGTCGGGTATTAAGGGATGGAGGATGAGAGTTTTTCTCATCTCTCAGCTCTCATCGGTTTATTTGAGGCTAACCAGTATGATATTACGCAAAACCGTTGGGAAAGAAGAGAGCGGCCTCCGTCTTGATGATGCCATTGCGACGCTCTGCACTGGGGTCAGCAAGGGAGAAGCGCGTCGCATTATTGACCGGGGGGGGTGTACGGTCAATGTTGCCCTGGTGAGGGTTGCATCGCGGAGCGTCAAAACGGGCGACGTTATCGAAGCCGGCATCATGGAAACGGGACGTTTTCAGGAACTGGTGTTGCCAGCGGAAGCGCTGCTGTATGAGGACGGGGAGCTGATCGCAGTTAATAAACCGGCCGGGATCAACAGCCAACGTACCCCTTACCAGTTGAAAGGGACGCTGGAATACTGGGTGACTGAATATTTCAAGGCGCAGGGGAGTAATGAACCGGCCCGGGTGGTGCACCGTCTTGATCGCGGCACATCGGGAGCGATGCTCTTTCCAAAGAGCAGACAGTCAGCGGCCTGGCTTTCCAGACAGTTTCAGGATGGTTTGGTCGACAAGCTCTACCTGGCGTTGGTTTCCGGTCGTCCCGAACAGGAGAGTTGGCGGGTGGATTCGCCAATCGGCAAGGTCGCCCCGGCACGCTACGGGATTGTAGAGGGGGGTAAGGAAGCCGGAACCGAATTCCGGATGGTGGCCTCATCGGACGCTTTCTCCCTGGTTGAAGCAAGACCG
>CAIYZD010000150.1 GCA_903930585.1 uncultured Geobacteraceae bacterium
CCCTGGCTTGAAGATTCGCTCTACAAGGGGTGGAAGGCGAGCGGCAAACCGCTCCGGAGTTATCTTGCCGAAGTACCGGCTTTCGATCACCAGAGCCGTAACAAGAAGCCCTCAAAAGAATTGATCCTGGCCGGTATTCGAGGACTCGATGGCCGTTATCTCAACTTTGCTCCGCAGTGCCAGGGGTGGTACGATCTGACCAAAAAAGGTGGATCCGGTTCCTTTGCTATTCTCTGGTCAGGTGTCTGGAAACTGACGACCGCAGCTACCATCCCGTATTACACCGGCAAATACGGCAAAACCCCTCGCGGCTTTGGCTACGTCACCATTGGCGCCAATGTCGATGAATTCCACAAGTCGGCAACCGCCACCAAAATTTCACTCGACAGTCGCGTCACTGCCTATAACAACCAGATGAAGCAGGCTGCCGCTGAAACCCATAACATGATCACCAGCAACATGCATAACACGGCATGGTCCCTGGTCATTTCTACGACGTTTATGGTTGGCATCGTCATCGCGATAGCCATCTGGCTCGCCAATATGCTGACCCGTCGCGTAACCCAGCTCTCCGACGGCCTGCACAAGATTGAACAGGGGGACTTTACTCACCGGATTGATAAGGGAAGCAATGACGAAATGGGACAGCTAGCCGAATCCATCAACCGCATGGCTGACAGTGTCCAGAACTCATTCATACAAATCGAAGGAGCCCGGGAGCGCGCCGAAGAAGCCAACCGGATGAAGAGTGTCTTTCTCGCCAGCATGTCCCACGAGTTGCGTACCCCACTCAACGGCATTCTCGGTTTCGCCGAGCTTCTGAAGTTGGATCTCCAGGATCCCGAACAGCAGTCATACGCCGACACGATTCACAGCAGCGGCAGGCATTTGCTGAATCTGCTGAACGATCTGCTCGATCTGGCTAAAATCGAGGCCGGGCGCATGGAATTGAAACCGGTCTCGACCGATGTACGTTCATTGATCGGGTCGGTTGCCGCAATACATCGCGCCCACGCCGAGACCAAAGGGCTTCAGCTCTGCGAAAAGTACTCGCATGATCTGCCGGACAGCCTGGTCTGCGATCCGACACGCCTCAGCCAGGTTCTTAACAACCTGCTCAACAATGCCGTGAAATTCACTTCACAGGGGATCGTGGAACTTACCGTCGAATTCGATAAGAGCACTGTCCGATTTACCGTGCGGGATACCGGTATCGGCATCTCGCAGGAACAGCAACAGCGAATTTTCGAAAGATTCCATCAGGCCGACAACTTTCTGACCAGCGAACAGAGCGGCACGGGTCTGGGACTTGCGCTGGCAAAAGAGCTGGTGGAGCTTATGGGGGGAGAAATGCACTTTACATCGACACTGGGAGAAGGCTCTTCGTTCTTCTTCACGCTACAACTGTCATGAGTAAACGGGCTCTGGTCGTTGACGACACCATGTTAAACCGTAAACTCGCCATTGCCATGCTTAAGCGCGAAGGGTGGGAGGCGAACGAAGCCGAAAGTGGCGAAGAGGCGCTTGCCAAGCTCGGCGGAGAACATGGCTACCAGGTAGTCCTTCTCGACATTAAAATGCCCGGCATGAGCGGTGAAGACGTCTGCCGTACCTTGCGAGCCGATCCGCGTACCGCTACGCTTCCTCTGATCGCCTACACGGCACATGCTCTCGAAGATGAACAGGAAAACTTCCTCACCATCGGTTTTGACGCGGTGCTCATCAAACCAATTGAGGTCGATTCCCTTGGAGCGGCTCTGAAGAAAGCCCTGGCGGCCCATTCCTGACAGCTGGTAACACAATCCGACATTCAGGAGGACTCGTATGAAAAAACTGGTTGTAGCTCTTATTATGACACTGTTGGCAGTATCGCCGGTCCTGGCAGCCGATCTGGTCCGACTGGGCAACCTGAAGTTCGCCCATTACGGCGCTGTCTCCTACATGAAGGAGATAGCCCCCAGGTACAATCTCAGGATCGAAGAGCGGGTATTTCCCAAGGGGATCGACATCATGCCGGCCATCATTGCCGGCGAGATCGATGTCGCCGCCAGCGCCATCGATGGCGCCATCGCAGCCCGCGCTTCCGGCATTCCAATCTATATCGTGGCCGGTTTCGCCAAGGGTGGGGCACGCATCGTGGGACGTTCCGACATGAAGTGGAAGTCGGTTGCGGACCTGAAGGGGAAAAAGGTCGGCGTCGCCCGCGGGGGTGCTCAGGAACTGGTGCTGCTGGCCGAACTGGGCAAGTATAATCTCACCTTTTCCGACAAGCCGGGCAAAGATGTACAGCTGATCTACATGGCGTACGCGGATCTGAACCAGGCTTTGCTGGCCCGAAACCTGGACGCCATCAGCCAGTCGGAACCGCAGTCGTCCCAGGCAATCAGCAAAGGTTTCGGAGTTGAAATTATCAAGCCGTACGATACCCCGCTTGGCGAACCGCTCCGCACCCTGGTGATGACCGAATCAATGTACAAGAACAATAAAGATGTGGCCGAGCGGTTCATGAAATGCTTTGTCGAGGCAACCAAGTATTTCATAGACAACCCGAAGGCTGCGGAAAAATACGTCCGCGAAAAGATGTTCAAAAACCAGTTAAGCTCCCAGGATTACTACGAGGCCATCGACAACTCCCCCTTCACCTATGACGTGACGCTGCAGCAGGTGCAGGTATCCACCGATATGATGGCTCGCTACGGTATCGGCAAGATGGCCAAACCGCCGGTCGCCAGGGATTACGTTCGGACCGATCTGCTGGAGAAAGCCAAAAGCGCTCTGAAAGCGAAATAAGCGTGACTGGACAACGCATCACAGCGCTTCTGAAGCAGCTCGTCTCTTCGACCATCGTACCGGTGACACTCATAATTGCGTGGGAACTCTTCTCCCGCTGCGGCTTTGTCACTCCCCAGGTCCTCCCCGCGCCGTCGCAGATTCTCATGCGGTGGTTTGCCTACGCCTCGCCCCAGGAGCCGTTTAACAGCGCTACAATGAGTTATGCCGCCTGGCTCTTCTCCGGCGAGTTGCCCCACGATGCGGTCGCCACCATCTTCCGGGTCGTGGTCGGCTTTGCCATCGGCGCCGGACTGGCGCTCCCCCTCGGCCTGCTCATGGGCAATTTCACCCGCATCTACTGCCACTTCAATCCGCTCATCCAGGTGCTCCGACCTATCCCTCCCATTGCCTACATCCCGCTGGCGATCCTCTGGTTCGGCCTCGGCAACCCGCCGGCCTTCTTTCTGATCAGCCTCGGCGCATTTTTTCCGGTATTGATGAATACCATCGCCGGGGTGCGAAGCGTCGATTCGGTATATATCCGCGCCGCACAGAACCTGGGCGCACAGCCGTTGACACTGTTCATTAGGGTCATCCTCCCGGCCGCCACCCCCCACATTCTGACCGGCGTCAGGGTCGGCATCGGTGTCTCCTTCATCTGCGTAATTGTGGCGGAGATGATCGCGGTGAACAACGGCCTCGGCTTCCGCATTCTGGAGGCGCGGGAGTTTTTCTGGTCGGACAAGATCATTGCCGGCATGTTCACCATCGGCCTGCTGGGGTTGGCCATCGATACCGGCATGAGCAGACTCAACACATATCTGCTCCGCTGGCACCGCGGGCTGGAGGGGAACTGACCCATGAGCGGCGCTATTGCATCATCTCAAGTAAGTATCGCCGGCGTTCAAAAGGTATTCCGCTCCGATGACCGGGAGGTCATAGCACTGGCAGATATCAATCTGGAGATCGGACAGGGAGAATTCATCTGCATCCTGGGACCGTCCGGGTGCGGAAAATCAACGCTCCTGAATGCCATCGCCGGTTTTTCACTGCCAACAAGCGGAAAAATCCTGGTTGACGACGTCGCAGTAACCTCTCCAGGACCGGAACGGGCCATGGTTTTTCAGGAATACGCCCTGTTCCCCTGGATGACCGTGGCCGAAAACATCTCCTTCGGCCTGGAGATCAAGAAGCTCCCCAAAGACGAGATCAGAAGCACGGTATCGGGGCTCCTGAGCCAGCTTCAACTCACCGACTTCCGCGACCGTTTCCCCAAGGATCTCTCCGGCGGAATGCGGCAGCGGGTGGCAATTGCCCGCGCGCTGGCTCTCGATTCGCCCATTATGTTGATGGACGAACCGTTCGGTGCGTTGGACGCACTGACCCGCCGTTCCCTTCAGGACGAGCTGCTCCGCATCTGGATGGAGTTCCGGAAAACCATCGTGTTTGTTACCCACAGTATCGAGGAGTCAGTGCTCCTGGCCGACCGGGTAGTGGTCATGACCTACCGCCCCGGCACGGTCAAAAAGATCGTCCCGATCCCCCTCCCCCATCCCCGCGACACGGCATCTCTCCCGTTCATACAGCTCCAGCGCGAGCTGACCGGCCTGGTTATGGAAGAGCAGATGCGCTATCAACGGGATGAAATTCCGGGAGGAAACCAGCATTCAAACGTACGCTTGTAGTCACAGGCGGCAGTAACTAAAGACACAAGATGAAAATTATTTGCAACGTTCATTTTGGCTGCTATAGTGTGGTCGTACCATATTTTATCAATAAAAGGGAGGAAGCAATGAAGAAGTATGTTTGTACGGTATGTGGCTATATTCACGAGGGAGACGCGCCACCGGATGAATGTCCTTTATGCAAGGCTTCGGCGGACAAGTTCGTCATTAAGGAAGAAGGTGCTCTCAGTTGGGCCGATGAACATAAAATCGGTGTAGCCCAGGGTATTGATGCTGAAATCATTGAAGGGCTCAAAAAGAACTTCATGGGTGAATGTACGGAAGTCGGAATGTATCTTGCCATGAGCCGTCAAGCAGACCGCGAAGGGTATCCCGAAGTTGCCGAGGCATATAAACGGATCGCTTTTGAGGAAGCTGAACATGCCGCCAAGTTTGCAGAACTGCTCGGCGAAGTGGTAAAGGCCGACACCAAGACCAACCTGATGATGCGTGTTGAGGCAGAAAACGGCGCGTGCAAAGGTAAAAAGGATTTGGCAACCAAGGCCAAGCAGCTTAACTACGATGCCGTTCATGACACGGTTCATGAAATGTGTAAAGACGAAGCCCGTCACGGTCAGGTCTTTGCCGGACTCTTGAAACGCTTTTTCTGATCACCGGCAAAGGGGGGCGGTCTTCGACATCGGGTGACCGCCCCCCTTTCTTCAAAAATGGTCCTTTACCACCACCAGTGCTGTTATCATCGGTGTTCATGTTCCCGGTGTTCTTCCCTCTTTTCTTCTCTTCGAACTGCCGGACGGTGGAGTCTGCCGCCATAGCGTACCCCTTCCCGTTCGTAACGGCGGAACTCGACCGCAGAATAACGGTGGATTTCATTGATACGAAATCTCACCAAAAGTGGTGGCAGCGTGCGTGGCGCCACCGGAATCCATGCCCCGCCATAATAGCCGGTTCGGTACCAGTAACCGCCCCGGTGGTAATAATACGCATGACCGTCAAAGATCATGTCAAATGCCACTCCTGCAGCAACGTAATATCCCAGTTCCGGGACATAGACAAATTGCGGCGGAGCGGCAGGTAATACCACCGGCGCCTGATATACCACCGGGGGAGGGGCGGTATACACCGGTGGCGCTGCATATGCCGGTGGTGGATATGCGGGTGATGGATATGGTGAAGCCTGCGGGGGAGGTGCGTCATACTGGGGTGCACCCTGCGGCACTGACAACGGTTGGCCGGTCCGGTCATATTGCAATGGCGGTAACGGCGTTGGCGGCGGAATGGACACCGGTGCCGGCAGGGCATATACCGGAGCCGGAGCCGGAGGGATAGGTGGTGTTATATATACCACCTCCGGAGGCGGAGCCGGGGTGACCGGAACCACGACGTCAAGGTTGACGTTCATGGCGGCAAAGGATTTGCTCGTTACGGTTGCAGCTGCCGCCAGCAGTGCCACGGCAAGCGTTATTCTAAGCCGGATGAGAGTTCTGTTCGACATACGTTACTCCTTCATGCTGTGCGAGTAGTGTTGAAGTGATACTACTACAATAATGTGGAGGAAATATGCTTGAAATGTGGATTTTTTGAAAAAAATAGTTGATAACCGGGCAACCAATAAGGTTTCTATAGCAATAAAGTATACGAAATCGAGCTGAATGAGCGTTGCATCACGGTATGTTTTCACATACGTAATTACGGAAGAGCTACATGAACAGAAAGACATTCCTCCGCATCGTTATTTTTATGACTTGCCTGGCAGGCTCGGTTCAATGTGCCATTCCGGCATTTTGTGCTGGTCCCGTCAGAATTGGGGTGCTTTCGTTTCGCCCTAAACAAACTACATTGGCGCAGTGGCAACCGTTAACATCTGTATTGAAGCTGGCTATTCCGGAACATGAATTTGTGGTTCAAGCACTCACGTATCCGGAATTAAATGCAGCCGTTGCCAATCAACAATTAGATTTCGTTCTTACCAACCCCGGACATTACGTTTTGCTAAAGAATCGCAGCAAATTATCTGCAGCCCTCGCCACATTAGCCGACAATGAAAAAAATCAACGTTTAAGTTTATTTGGTGGTGTCATATTCACCAGAATTACAATGAATAATATCAATGAATTAGTAGATATTCCGGGTAAAACAATCGCTGTTCCGGATATGGCATCACTGGGTGGCTACCAGATGCAAGCGTATGAACTCAGCCAATTAGGCATTCATTTACCAAAAGATGCACCACTGGTCATTACAGGGATGCCCCATGATAAAGTGGTCGAGACCGTACTTGCCGGACACGCAGATGTTGGCTTTATTCGCAGTGGGGTATTGGAAGAGATTGAGCGTGAAGGCAAATATGACATTACACAAATAAAAATTATAAATAAAAAAAATATTCCAGGTTTTCCTGAGCACGTTTCAACACAACTTTATCCTGAGTGGGCATTTGCCGCAATGTCTCATATCGACTTAAAACTTGCACGGCATGTAGCTGCTGCCCTGTTTACTCTTGAAAATGATCAGAACGCAACTAAAGCTATGGGGATACACGGATTTGATGTACCCGCTGATTATACACCGGTTGAAGAATTGCTTCGTGCCCTCCGTTTACCTCCATTTGAAGATGCACCATCCTTTACCATGGCAGATGTTTGGAAACGCTTTCATTGGCAACTGGTGTGCGGTCTTCTTCTCACTGGAATCATTATTCTTATGGGTTTAAAATTATTACTTACCAATCACAGGCTCGTAGTAAGTAACAAGGACCTGTTTGCAAAGAAACAAGCTTTGCGTGAGAGTGAGAATTATTATCGCTCACTTTATGAGATGCTGGATGGTTTTGCCTACTGTAAAATGCATTATGACAATGAAGACCGGCCATGCAATTTTACCTATCTGACCGTTAATAGTGCTTTTGAAAAGTTGACGGGACTAACAAATGTAGAAGGCAGAACAATAACCGAACTCGTGCCAGGCATATGTGACTCTGATCAATTATTATTCAACATATATGGCCGGGTAGCTAAAACAGGCCAACCCGAATATTTCGAACTGTTTATTGAAGCCTTACAGAAGTGGTTCCAGATTTCGGTATATAGCCCAAGAACCGGATATTTCGTAGCCCTGTTCAATGTGATCGACGATAGAAAAAAAATGGAGTTGAAACTAATAAATAGTGAACAGCAATACAGATTACTTGCTGAAAATATGGATGACGTTGTCTGGAGTTTGAACGTAACAACGAATCGTTTTACCTATGTGAGTCCTTCAGTGCAAAAATTACGAGGATTTACGTCAGAAGAAGTTCTTGCTCAACCGGTTGAGGCGAGTTTGACACCGGAATCGTATGAGAAAGCGCAACAATGGATGAAGGTTGCGATTAAAACCATGCAAAAAGGATCGATTAATCGTTTGGCAAATTTACATGAGGTCGAACAGCCGTGCAGGGACGGATCTACTGTGTGGACTGAAACCTCTGTGGTATATCTGATGGATGACCATAATCAACTATTTGAAATAATTGGTGTTTCTCGCGATATTGGTGAACGTAAGCGGCTTAATGACGAAATACACAAGGCTTTGGTGAGTGAAAAAGATTCAAACCGAACTATGAACAGATTAATGCGCGTTGTTGCACACGAGTTTCGTACGCCTCTCAGCCTGCTCAGTAGTAGTATTGACCTTATAGACCATTACTGGGAGCGGCTCTCCATAAAACAACGTAGAGAACAAATTGGTAATACACGCAGTTCCTTACACCAGATGTCTTCTCTCATAAACTCTATCGTATCGTTTATCAACTTGGATCATCAGAACTCGGAACACAAACCAACACTGCTGGACATTGAGCGGACCTGTAATACGTTAGCAGCAGAAGTTGGGATTGTGTGGGGAACCGAGCATGATTTCCACATCACCATATCTCCCGACTGTGGAGCTGTGTTTATGCAGGAAGTGCCGTTTAGACGGGTTTTGTCGAATCTTCTTACGAATGCATTCCGCTATACACCGTCGGGCGGGACCATTTCATTACATGTTTCCAGAAGTGACAAGCGCCTTTTAATAATCCTGGAAGATACCGGTATTGGAATGTCAGCGGTTCCGTGA
>CAIYZD010000151.1 GCA_903930585.1 uncultured Geobacteraceae bacterium
TGCTCTTAACGCATCTGTCAGAATTGTAGAATATGCCGGCGAGAGGCTTGTGCCGCTGGAAGAATTTATCTGCGGTCCGGGCAAAACCTTGATCAAGCGTGATGAAATCCTGGCGGAAGTCATAATTCCCGATCAGGCTGCCACGGGGAGTACCTACATTAAATTCGGACTGCGAAAATCCGGCGCATTGGCAGTGGTTGGTGTCGCGGTGGCGGTAACGGTGCAGGATGGTGTTCTGGCCGACGCGCGAATTGTCATGGGGGCGGTTGCACCGGTACCCCTGCGGGCAAAGGATGCGGAAACCATACTCAGAGGGCAGGTTATTACCGATGAGCTGCTGGAACGGGCCGCCGACGCTGCCGCCGCTGAATGCAGACCGATTACGGATCAAAGGGGTTCAGCGGAATATCGCCGCGAAATGATTCGGGTACTCACGAGACGCGCTCTTCGCAAAGCCATCGACGAAGGCCACGTATAAAGGGGAGAATGACATGATAAATCGAACAATTACCGACAATGATGGGGTGAAGCGTTATCTGATCACCCTCAACGTAAACGGCGATGCCCGCACGGTACTGGTGAAGGGGAACGCCATTCTGGCCAACGTGCTGCGCGATGAACTTAATCTCACCGGCACCAAAAAGGGATGCGAACTTGGTGACTGCGGCTCCTGTACCGTGCTCTTGGAAGGAAAGCCTGTGGACTCGTGCATGGTGCTTGCCCTGGAGGCTGACGGCCGAGAAATAATCACTATAGAGGGTGTAGCCGTCAACAGTAAACTTGACGCGATCCAGGAATCGATGATCAACCACGCCGCTATCCAGTGCGGCTACTGCACTCCCGGCATGGTGCTCTCCGCCAAGGCGCTCTTGACCCGTAATCCTCATCCGACCGAACCGGAGGTGCGGGAAGCGATTTCCGGCAATCTCTGCCGCTGTACCGGATACGTCCATATCGTTGAGGCGGTTCTTGCTGCTTCGGAGGGGCGACTGGCCCCGGGTGAGCACGAATATCCCAGGGAAGAAGGAGATTCCATATGAGCAAGAAATATAGCGTTATCGGCCATAGTGTACCCCGTATCGACGGTCCCGAGAAAGCTACCGGGGCGGCCAAGTACACTCTTGACCTGAAATTTCCCAATATGCTTTATGGCAAGATCCTGACCAGTCCTCACGCCCATGCCCGGATTATCTCCATAGACACCTCTGAAGCCGAGGCGCTCCCGGGGGTCAAGGCGGTCATTACCCATAAGGACGTGCCGACCTTGAAATACGGTCTTAGCCCCGCCCGCTGGGATGAGAACATATTTTGCAGTGACAAGGTCCGTTTTGTCGGCGATAAGGTTGCCGCGGTGGCCTGTCTCGACGAGAGTACCTGTTACAAAGCGCTGAAGCTGATCAAGGTGGAATACGAGGTGTTGCCTGCCGTGCTCAACTTCCTTACCGCTATGAATGAAGGACAGCCTCTGGTTCATGACGAGTATGAAAAAAACATCAATACCGAGATCCATCAAGAGTTCGGCGACGTGGCCAAGGCATTTGCTGAGGCATACCATGTGAGAACCGACACCTTTATCGGACAGCGTACCTATCAGTGCCCGATCGAACCGCACGCCGCCATCTCCATGTGGGATGAAGGTAAACTTACGGTCTATTCAAGTACTCAATCGCCGCACTATTTCCAGCATTATATTGCCAGAGAGTTCGGCATGGACATGGGCGATGTCCGTATCATCAAGACCTTCGTAGGCGGAGGATTTGGCGGCAAGCTCGAACCAACCGGCCTGGAGTTTGCCGGCGCCGTGCTGGCCAAGCTCACCAGTCGTCCGGTGAGGATGTTTTATGATCGCGCAGAGATGTTCGCCCATAACCGTGGACGCCACGCTCAACAGATGGAGATAACTACCGGCGTCGATAAGAACGGCAAGATTCTGGTTGCCCATGCCAACTTCAAAATGGATGGCGGCGCCTATACCAGTCTGGGTATTGCCAGCGCCTATTACGCCGGCGCACTGCTGCCGATGACCTACGAGTTTGATAACTTCAAGTTCGACATGTACCGGGTCTATACCAACCTGCCCGCCTGCGGCGCGCAGCGGGGGCACGGCGCACCTCAGCCCAAGTATGCGTTTGAGAGCCACCTTGATAACGTTGCCAAGGATCTCGGCATTGATCCGATGGATATCAGGATTCTTAACGCCAGAAGGCCCAATACCGTTACTCCAAACGACTTCAAGGTTAATTCCTGCCATATGCGTGAATGCCTGGAACGGGCGCGTGAGATGTCCGGTTGGGATGAGAAGAAAAAGAACCGGATACCAGGCCGCGGAATCGGGGTTTCAACCGGGAGCTTTGTTACCGGTGCCGGTTATCCGATCTATCGTACCGACCTTCCGCATGCGTCGGCCTTCATCAGGTTAAACGAGGATGGCACCGCTGCCACCCTCTATACCGGTGCTGTCGAAATCGGTCAGGGTTCGGATACGGTGCTCTGCCAGATGGCGGCTGAGGCGATGGGGTATTGCTATGAGAATATGAAAATCATCGCTGCGGATACCGAGATTACTCCGCTTGACTTCGGAGCCTATGCCAGTCGCCAGACCTATATGTCAGGAACGGCTGTCAAGCTGGCCGGTGAGGAGATCAAGAAGCAGATCCTCGACATGGCCTCGGCCATGCTTTCGCTGCCGGCCGAAGATCTGGACAGCGATAATGGCATTGTTTTCTCCAAGTCCCGCGAAGGGAAGACCCTCACGTTCCAGGAGGTAGCGCGCAAGCACTTTGTCCTCAAGGGACCGTTGCTCGGCAAGGGAGTCTACACCCCCCCCAGACTTGGGGGTACGTTTAAAGGCGCGCCGGTTGGGACTTCCCCAGCCTATAGCTTTGGCGCCCAGGTTGGTGAAGTGCAGATCGATGCGGAAACCGGCGAGATCAATGTGCTTGGAATCTGGGACGTGCATGACTGCGGCAAGGTGATCAACCCGCGCCTGTTGCATGGCCAGGTACATGGCGCATTGTTCATGGGAATGGGCGAATCCGTGTGGGAAGAAGTTCTCTTCGACGATAAGGGGCGGATATTGAACCCCGAACTTGCCAATTATCGCATG
Organism: uncultured Geobacteraceae bacterium; assembly: GCA_903930585.1. GTDB lineage: Bacteria > Desulfobacterota > Desulfuromonadia > Geobacterales > Pseudopelobacteraceae > JACRCG01. Next base: position 3,107 of record CAIYZD010000151.1, read on the forward strand.
CTGACCGCAATGGACATGCCCCCCATTGAGTCTGAAGTCCTTGACACGTATGAACCGAGCGGGCCATGGGGCGCCAAGGAAGTTGGTGAAGGAGCCACCAATCCGACCTTGGGGATGTTCTCCAATGCCATCTTTGACGCGATGGGAGTGCGGGTGAACAGTCTGCCGCTCACCTACGAGAAGGTATGGCGAGCGCTCAAGGAGAAACGCGAGCGCGAAGCAGCAGAGAAGGCTTAGTACTAAACAGCCCTGTACCCGAAATGGGTACGGGGCTGTTTAGTGATATACAAGGAGTAACGAAATATGTGGGACTGGATTGGCAAGCTCGACGAACTGAGGCGCAGCAATCAGCTGGCTGTTTTAGTGACGGTCACCAAAAGCACCGGCTCGACTCCACGCAAGCATGGCGCCAAGATGATTGTGCTGCCGGATGGAACCTTTTTTGGCACGGTTGGGGGAGGCGTACCGGAATATTACGCACTTGAGGATGCCCGCAAGTGTCTGGACAATATGCATGGCACCACCTCAAATATTCCACTACAGCAGCGTGGCGAGTTTCCCGCCTGCGGTGGAACAATGGAGTTATATATGGAGTTGGTCAACAACAACCCCCGTCTGTATCTGTTCGGCGCCGGACACATAGGACAGTCGCTCTGCCGGGTTTTGGACGGGACCCCCTTCCGCATTCACCTGATCGACGAACGTGAAGAGTGGATCAACGCCCCCGGCATTCCCGGCAGCGTTATCCGCCACCAGACCCGTTGGAATGATTTCATCGAAAATGCCGTCTGGTGCGACAAACTGACGTACGTAACAGTCGTGACCTATAGCGGCACGGTCGATCAACAGGTACTCGAAGAGGTGCTTCCGCATCCGGCGCGCTTTGTCGGCATGATCGGCAGCAAGGGGAAATGGGCCGGGGTGCAGAAGAACCTGGAGGGGAAAGGGCTTGATCTGGCGCGGGTGAAGTGTCCTGTCGGCCATAATAACGGCGGCGGCTCCCCTCAGGAGATCGCTATAAGCATTGCCAGCCAGCTTCTTGCCGTCTATTACGGTCGTGAGTGACATGGCGACTCCGCTGAATGAACGGGTCATTATCATCAAGGGGGCCGGCGAAATGGCCACCGGAGTCGCCTGCCGTCTCTACCGCGCCAACTTCAAGCGCATCCTGATGCTGGAAACCCCGGCCCCCGTCGCCGTCAGGCGTCAGGTTGCTTTTTGCGAAGCAATCCATAACGCGAGCATGAGCGTGGAAGGTATCGACGCGATTTGTGTTGCTGACGACCCGGAACTGCACGCCGCCTGGGCAGCAGGGAAAATTACCGTTCGAGTCGATCCTGCGGGAGAGTGCATTGCCTCCTGCAAGCCGGACGTATTCATCGATGCCATACTGGCTAAGCGCAATCTGGGAACATCATTGACAGACGCCCCGCTGGTAATCGCTCTCGGCCCCGGCTTCACGGCCGGAACGGATTGCCATATCGTAATTGAGACCAACCGCGGTCACGATCTGGGACGACTTATTTATACCGGGGCGGCTGCGGCCAATACCGGGATTCCGGGAGATATTTCCGGCTACACAAGTGAGCGGGTTCTGCGCGCTCCGGCGGACGGCGTTTTCACCACCGGGAAACAGATCGGCGACCCGGTCCGTACCGGAGAGATCATCGGCCTTGCCGGCTCGGTTGAGGTCACCGCGCAGATCAACGGAGTTCTGCGCGGTCTGATCAGACCCGGTTCAACGGTCAGGAAAGGGCTCAAGATCGGGGATGTCGATCCACGGGGTGATGCCGGCTTTTGCCATACTGTTTCGGAAAAGGCCAGAGCCATTGGCGGAGCCGTGCTGGAAGCTATTCTCGCCACTTACAACCGGTAAACGGATGAAAACTTTTGCTGAAACAATCGGCATTGGGCCAGCCGGTGTGATAAGTATCGCAGGCGGAGGGGGCAAGACAAGCCTGATGTTTCACCTGGCCAAACAACTTGCGTACTCCGGCAAAAGAGTGTTGACGACCACCACCACCAAGATTCTCATTCCTTCAGCCGAACAATCAGAAATACTCCTCATCTCACAGGACCCGCAGACCATCCTCCGCCAGGCCAAATCCCATGAGGGGGACGGATTGCATATTTCGGCGGCATCAGCCTATCTGCCCCAAGCCGGCAAACTGAACGGGTTTCCCCCTGAAGCGATAAGCACCTTTGAACATTCCGGGCTTTTCGACTGGATCATCGTAGAAGCGGACGGAGCGGCCCGAAGGGCACTTAAGGCGCCTGCGGGGCATGAGCCGGTCATACCGGACAACACGACGATTGTCATCGCGCTCGCCGGGCTGGATGTGATCGGCAGACCATTAGGTGAGGATACGGTTTTCCGGTCGGAACTGGCAGGCAAGTTGATGCAGCTCATTCAAGGCCAGACCATAACGGTGCCGGCCCTGGCGCGACTCCTGGCACATCCGAAAGGCGCCTTCAAAGGGGCTCCGGATAAAGCACGCCGCTTCATCTTTCTTAACAAGGCGGATTCAATCGAACTACAGGAAACAGGAGCCGCAGTGGCCCACCAACTCAATACTATCTCGCCCTCAGTTGCCGAAGCGGTCATGGTGGGACAGCTGCATCGGGAAATCTGCCTGCACCGGGTATACACGGGGAAAGCGCCATGAAAGCCCGGTTCAAAGTGGCCGGCATCGTCCTCGCCGCCGGCAGGAGTACCCGCATGGGGTTGACGAAGCAGCTCCTCCCTTTCCGTGGCCGGACCGTACTGGAATGGGTGGTGGACAATGCCCTGACTTCGAAACTTCAGCGGGTGATCGTGGTGATCGGCCACGAGGCAGAGGCAGTAAAGCCACTCATGGCGGGGAAAGCGGTCACGACCGTTGTCAATTGCTGTTACGAAACGGGACAGAGCTCATCACTGAAGGCCGGCTTGCAGGAGCTTGCCGGAGATTGCGACGCAGCGCTCTTTCTCCTCGGAGACCA
>CAIYZD010000152.1 GCA_903930585.1 uncultured Geobacteraceae bacterium
CAAACAAGACGACAAAGAAAGCCATGACGATGCCACTCAGCAAATTCACCAACGCGAGACCAAAAGCCCCATGTAGCGTCCCCATGATACCATAGCCGATCAGGGTAATGATGCATGGTGGTGCGATTGCAAATAACAGACATTCACGAATATTATGGACCACGGTACAATATGAAACGAGGGGACGAACTGTATTGAAGACACAAATTCCACCGACAATATAAAAACCCAAGCGAAAAATCTCATCAACATCCCTGCCGGAGATAATCTGGATCGCCAATCGACCGAAAAGTACGTAGCCGATCATTGTGGCCAGGCTCAAAAGGAAAGAGTATTTTACAAATAAGAAAGTCAGCTCCTCCTTGCGTTCGGTGTCTTTACTGTGGCTCAAGCCAAGAGTTGCATTGTACTGGAGAATCTGCGGTAGAAGTTTTGTGAAGTTCGCCATCTGCAGCGAGATATTATAGTTCCCAACCGTGCGCAGAGGCGCACCTACCCAGCCGAGAATAAGCAGGTCTGCCCGATAGACAAAGTCCGTCAGAACCCCCATAAGATGGGACCAAAGCGAGAAGCCAATGAAACTTTCCTTAACGAGTTGAAGCCATGTAGAGTCAGAAGATGCGGTCAGGTGGCAAACAAGCTTCTCCGAGTACCACGCCGTGAGAACCAATATTACCAGGGCAACCACTGCGTTTTTTACTGAAACATATAGCGCGGTCGGCCACATGAACACCCAGCAGGTAAGGATGACATTCGTCAGCGAAGAAACGAGGTTGATTCTGGTCAGAACAGACTGGCGGAAGTCCACTGAGAGAAGTACCATAAATGGCTCGCTCAAGTAAAGCAGCCCCGTGCTCAGCGCATTTATAGCCAAGACCATTATCATCGCGAGACTGTGGTAACGGTTAAAAAGGAAAAATCCAATTCCTAGGCTGAGGAGAAAAACCAAAGTGCACTTGCAGAGAGAAAACAAGATGAACGCCCGCATATAGTCGCCGATGTGCCCCTTGAGTGCTTGATAGTCGCGCAGGAGGACCGTGCTGATACTGATGTTGAGTAGATTAAAAATCAACCCGTAACTCAGGACAACGGATAACATTCCATATTCATCGCGGCTCAGGGAACGAACGACAAAGGTTGTGACAACAAAAACACTGACAAAATCCAATACCCGCTGAATTCCCATGTTTAAGATGGAATTGACAATCTTCTGTTGCAGCGACTTAGGCACTCTGTACTCCGTTAATCTCCGTTGGGGGGCTGTTTGTCCCTCCGGTCGGTAAGGGGTTATACCGCTTGATAATCACGGCGGGGTTTCCGGCGACGACACAATAATCGGGAACAGACTTCGTCACGACCGCGTTAGCTCCGACGACGACGTTGCGCCCTAGCGTCACGCCACCAAGGACGCATGCGCCTCGCCCAACCCAACTCCCGCGGCCAATCCGAATCGGACCGGTTGAAAAAGACTCTTGATCCTTGATTGGTTTATCAATGTCATTATATCC
>CAIYZD010000153.1 GCA_903930585.1 uncultured Geobacteraceae bacterium
GGCCCCATACCAGCGTAGTCCGGTGAACAGCATCAACCAGGTAATGGTCAACTACGTACCAGTCTGTATGGGAGGAATGAGGACGTACACTCATGCATGAGCTGTGGTTTGATCCTTCAGCAAGTCTAACACCCATGCATTGATACTCTTGCCGTGGGCGGCTGCTTGGGTAGCAAGTCTTTCGTGCAGATCAGGCGGCACTCTCAGGTTGAACTTGCCGGAAAAATGCTTGCGCGGTTCAATACCTCTTGCATGGCAAGAGTCCAGAAAGACCCGCAGAGATATTTCGCCTTCTTTGCGCAGACCGTCAATATCTGATGCATAGAAGTCAGCACCACCGTTAAGCCCTATAAACTCGCCGCGAAACATATCAATATCTTCATCATACGCAACGACAGCATTGTAACCATTAATTGTCAGTGTGTTCATGGTATCACCCCATTTTCTTCAAGCCATTTTCTGATTGACGATACAGCACCTTTATCCGTGACTGGTGATGGATGAGGTCGATGGAATACCCTCACCACCCCGAAGAGGTATATTTCCAGACGTGACCCTTCGCGCTCTATCGTTTCAGCTCCAAGCGAGATCAGAAACGCCTCAATCTCTTTCCACTTGATGTTGCCGGATACTGGCCGGTGAAAGATCAATTCCAACGTCTTTGAGTTTTTTCGTTTCATGGCGATATAGTACCGATTTTTAGTACCATGTCAAGGAGAATAACCCTCATTTCACTTTTTCAATGCAGCTCTCCCTTGTGCCGCAGGGAATCTTGAGAAAAATCGTGGTTCCCTTGTTTGGTGAACTTGCGATGTCGAATTCCGCTTCCATCGAGTCAGCTCGTTCACGCATTCCTATGATGCCAAAACCATTTCTTGACGGTATCGCATTCAATTCGAAGCCACAGCCGTCGTCGCGGATCTCCAGAATGATGTATTGGTCCGTGCGTGCCAAGGTGATGGTAACAGCGGTAGCTTGAGAATATTTACCGATATTAGTGAGAGATTCCTGCACTATCCTGAAAATATTAATCGCGCATTGCTGCTTTTGGCACAGACCAACACTCCCGATTACCTTACATGTGATGCCACTACGCCTTGAAAAGTCCTCACTTATCCACTCGATAGCACTTGCCAAGCCGAGTTCGTCCAGCAACGATGGACGCAGGTCAGTGCAGATATGCTGTATATTAACAGCCATCTTCTGAACGCTGCCATATATGTTTGCAAGCCGATCGCTTGCGTAACCATGGTCGGGAGATAATTCATTTTGAGTTTTGATCACATCAAATGAAAGCAATGTCAGGTCTTGACCAATCGAATCATGTAATTCCCTGGCTATCCTGACACGCTCTTTCTCAATATGATCAGCCAGATGCTTAGTGTACTCGCGCCGCTTTTTTTCTGCCTGTCGCTGTTCGGTAATATCAGTAACAAACACCGTCAGGCCTATGATATGACCGTGGTCATCATACATGGGAGAATAGCGGTTCTCCCAGCAGGTTCGCCTCAGGTTTATATCGCCGTATTCTTCATACTTGATTATGGATTCTCCCGATAGTGCTGCATCAAAGTTGTCTTTCGCCTGTTGCCGATCAGCAACATCAAGGATAACATCCAGCATGCATGTACCGACATCGATGGATGCCCCCCAGATATCCTTCATTATTTGGTAATGCGCCTTGGTAAATGAGATATAGCAGTATTGCGTGTCCAGGGAGAAAATTATGACACCATGGGGACTTTCAAGAATGCTTCGCAGAAGCAGGATCTGTCTCCTGTGACGGTCAATTTCATTTACAGCCTCTTCGTACGAAAGCTTAGGGTTCGTCATGGTATACCTCAAGATTCATTGGCGCCATATTTTGTCCCACAGGTATCATGAACCTCAATTGGAAGAATTGACTATTAATGGCGCACACGACGAAAAGGCGGGATCGCTCCCGCCTTTCGTGGCTATTTGCTTCTTCAGCTTTTTAATTAAATATCGTAGTACAGTTCGAACTCAAGTGGAACCGGACGCATACGAACGGGATTTACTTCAGCCTCGGTTTTGTACTCAATCCACTTCTCGATAACATCGGGGGTAAAGACGTCACCTTTCAGCAGGAATTCATAATCTTCGCTGAGGCATTTCAGAGCTTCTTCAAGAGTACCCGGTGCAGACGGGATGTCTTTCAGCTCTTCAGGTGACAGCCCGTAGATGTCCTTGTCCAGCGGCTGGCCCGGATCAATCTTGTTTTCGATGCCATCAAGGCCGGCCATCAGCATGGCGGCAAATGCGAGATACCCGTTGCAGGAAGGATCGGGAGTGCGGTATTCGACGCGCTTTGATTTAGGGTTGCTGGAGAACATCGGAATACGGAGTGCGGCAGAACGGTTACGGGCCGAGTAGGCCATGTTGACCGGCGCTTCGAAACCGGGGACAAGACGTTTGTACGAGTTGGTGGTCGGGTTGGTGAAGGCACAGAGAGCCTTGGCATGTTTGATGATGCCACCGATGTACCAGAGTGCCTGCTGGGAGAGCCCACCGTATTTATCGCCGGCAAACAGGTTGACGCCGTCTTTCCAGATGGACTGATGGCAATGCATCCCGGAGCCATTATCACCGTAAAGCGGCTTAGGCATGAATGTAGCGGTTTTGCCGTTACGATTGGCAACATTTTTTACGACATATTTGAACCACTGCAGATCATCGGCCATATCAACCAGCGAGTTGAAACGCATGTCGATTTCAGCCTGGCCGCCGGTGGCAACTTCGTGATGCTGACACTCGACGCGAATGCCGACATTCTGAAGTTCCTGCACCATTTCATTACGAAGATCATTTTGTGAATCTGTCGGGGAAACCGGGAAATACCCTTCTTTGTGGCGTGGTTTGTAACCAAGATTCGGGAATTCTTCACGTCCGGTATTCCAGGCGCCTTCCACGGAATCAACGGCATAGAAGGATTGATTGGAACTGGAGTCGTAGCGGACATCGTCAAAAATGAAAAATTCTGCTTCAGGTCCGAAGAAAGCGGTATCGCCGATGCCGGTCGATTTGAGGTAAGCCTCCGCTTTAATTGCGATGTTACGCGGATCGCGGGTATATCCTTCCTTGGTGATCGGATCGAAAATATTGCAGATCAGCGACAGGGTCGGCACCTTGATAAAAGGATCGATCTTCGCTGTTTTCGGATCAGGAACAATGATCATGTCAGATGCATGAATCGGCTGCCATCCGCGAATGGAAGAGCCGTCAAAGCCCTGCCCCTCTTCAAAGGTGTCTTCACCGAACTCACTCATCGGCACGGAAAAATGCTGCCAGATTCCTACAAAGTCCATAAATTTGAAATCGACCATCTTTACGCCATTTTCAATCGCAAACTCAACTACTTGTTTCGGTGTCATCTGTTGCTCCTTTCGGGATTTATTGTATTACAGCGCATCTTCTCCGGTTTCACCAGTTCTGATACGAATTACTTCTTCCACATTGGTCACAAATATTTTCCCATCACCGATCCGGCCGGTTTTGGCAGATTTTTCGATTGCTTCGACAACCTGCGGGAGAATAGAATCCGAAACAATAATTTCTATCTTAATTTTGGGGATAAAATCAACTACATACTCTGCTCCCCGATACAATTCGGTATGACCTTTCTGACGTCCAAACCCCTTCACTTCGCTTATCGTAATTCCCTGAATACCGATTTCGTTCAACGATTCCTTGACTTCATCCAACTTGAACGGCTTTATGATTGCTTCAACTTTTTTCACGTTGTTACCCTCCGTTACTTGAAATTTTGTGAAATAGTAGCACAAAATGGATAATTATCATCCATTTATATCCTTAAGTTCCTTGATTATTTCTACCTGACGATGATTGATGTAGTAGCCAATATGCTGCTGGGAATGCTTTTCCGGATGAAACTCCAGAAAGCAGGTATAGGGAGCGCAGCTGCCGATAACATTGATAATCGTCGCACGCAATCCTACTTCACGCCTGGAATTACCAACCGGATCAGGCAGCTTCACCAGCAGATGTATGTCAAGGCCGGGCACCAGCAGATCGGCGGACATGGTGCTGATTGCCGCGCCGCCAAGCGAAATATCCTGCACAGCCCCTTCCAGAAGATCCCCGGCAAAAATCAGATCCACATCAACCGGATTATCCAGATGAACCCTCACAAACTGCCTCATATCCGAACGAATGCGCACATAGCCGAAATTGCATAGAATGACGCGTTTCCTGGCTGTATTTACATAGAAAGCCTCACCGATCATATCATCCGAATTGTCACTCAGAGGATGTGAATAAATAAGGGTACTTTTGTCCATGGCGATAATCTTTGCCTGATAGTCATGAACATCAAACTCCGCCATTTCGTTTTCAACACTCAGCAAGGTAGCGTTGTATGAAACGGGGATTTCTTTATAGTAGTTTAAAAACGAAAATCCCTGTCCGATCATCTCCTTCATGAACTGAAAAATAACCAGCGAATCTTCCCGTTTCGTTCCCCGCACAGTTGCGTCGTAGTATTGAAACACTCCCGTCACCCCGAAGATGATGAATTGAACTATTTTTCAAATTGGGATATACATGAAGAGTGAAACTAACTATCAGAAAATATCCCGAACGACAAGCACAATTGATAGTGTTTGAAAAAGTGTCCCGAATATTTCAAAACCGGATTCGCTATTTGTTCGTACTGACCTCTGCTTTAGCGCTCTGCCTGGTCAGCTCGCTTACCGAAGCTGATATCTACCGTTTTGTCACCATCGACGGAGTTGAAACATTTACCGATGCTCCAAGCAACAAAAGTGCCACCATCGTCATCAAAGATCGCCCCCGGAATGCAGGCAAGCAGTACCCATCATCGAAAAAGCAGAAAACTCACGATATTTCGCTCGATGAAATCGCCCAGAAAGCGGTTATCGCTTCTTTAAATCCGTCCAGGGTGGAGATAAACCGGTTTGATCCGCGTCTGCCGGCCGTCGGCGGCACAATAACGTCGAAAGTCGGCATGAGAATCGACCCGATCGACGGAGCGTGGCGCCATCACAACGGAATCGATATCGCAATTCCCTCCGGGACCCCGGTCAGGCCGGTTGCTCCCGGCGTGGTTGTCTACAGTGGCAGCCGTTCCGGATATGGCAACACCGTCGTCGTCGAACATGATAACGGCATCATCACCCTCTACGCCCACAACAGCCGGCTGCTTGTAACAGAGGGGCAACGGGTTTCCACAGAGAGCTCCCTGGCTCTTTCCGGATCAACCGGACGCTCAACCGGACCGCACCTCCACTTCGAGGCGTGGCAATCCGGAACCAATGTTACCATGGCCTTTCTCCCCAACAGCGATATTCTACTGCCGAACACGACTCTGGTCGCCAGCAGCCGTCTGGCAACCCGGTTCCGGAGCGAAACTCTTTCGGACGGTTCGATCCTGTTCACCAATATTCCCGCGCCCTCACCCTGATGCATGACCAGATTGCAAAATACCGTGCGAAACTGATTTCAGACAACGCGGCACAAACAGGGCGGATCGCCTTTGCCGCTCAAGATGATATCATGATTTCAGATGGTGAACCTATCCTCGCCAGGCTGGCGGAATCGGTGCTTGCCCGCCTGAATTGCCTTGCGCTGGTTGCTGCAGTTCCGTCGCTCCCCTTTACCGATTTTCTCATTCGGAGGGCAGCCCCTCACGAGAACGATATTGTTCCCCGCGATACTGAAACCCGCACCTTTCTGCATGACATTCCGATTGTACGTAAAAGCGGCATCGGTCCCGACGCCGCACAATCAATTGCCACGCTGCTCGGAAATCGGAAAGGAATTGTCGTCGAAGGGATCGGAATTATCGCGACCGGAGCGCTGACAGTTGAGCAGGCCTATATCAACTGGTCGTCTGTGTTTCATTCGACCTACATCAAATACCTTGAAGAACTGCTCGAACATGGCTTCATGTTGCCGGACGAGGAAGAGGCCTTCGATCACTTTCGCCGGGACTTACTCGTTCCACTTTCATCCGAAGGGCTTGAATTCCGCACCGGGCCATTTTCTGAAAAAAATGTCATCCTGGACGAGATTTCCCGAGTCGGCAGCTATACCGTTCAACGCCGCCTGGTTGATTCTTTTTTCGGCAACATTTCGTATGCAGTCGAAAAGCTGATCTATATCTCGCAGACCGCGGCCAGCCTGGATGAGCTTTCCGGCTGTATCGATCCGGTGCCGTTCGAAAACTGTTCGACGGTCGGCATTACCGCTTCCAGCGAACTGGTGGCGCATCGCGCCATAGTTGAGATAACCGGCTGTCGTGCCGTGCTGCACGGCCACCCCCGTTTCGCAGTGGTCATGAGCATGCTGTGTGAAGATCAGGAATCGTGTCATGTTGCGGACTGCTGGAAGGATTGCACAAAAGTGCGTTTTCTTGGCACGACTCCGGTAGTCGCGGGAGAGATCGGCGCCGGCGGCATCGCCAAAAATGTCCCGCCGGTGATCGGCATCACCGGTTCAACTGTTGTGTATGGTCATGGAATCTTCAGCATCGGCATGAGTGATTTCCGCGAGGCATTCCAGAGCATGGTTGATATCGAGAACTGGTGCCGGGATGAATATTTCAGGCGATTTGATGAAAAACATCCAAAAAGACTGGCACCCATCTTGCTTTGAGTCAGGAACGGTAACACAATGGCTCCGTAACCCCTGAAAACATCGATTATTATGGATAAGCGTAGTGCTTATTTTTTACACAACACTGCTTAAAAAGGAGGCTGTACAATGGAAATGTTTGGACAAAATGTGTTTAACCAATCAGTTATGAGAGAACGGTTGCCAAAAGGTGTTTTCAAAAACCTGAAGAAGACCATAGACGAAGGTCTGCCGCTGGATCCCTCCATCGCAGATGTTGTCGCAACAGCAATGAAAGAATGGGCTGTTGAAAAAGGTGCAACACATTTTACCCACTGGTTCCAGCCGATGACCGGTATCACCGCCGAAAAACATGACTCATTCCTTTCGCCAAATGAAAATGGCGCGCTGATGGAGTTCTCCGGAAAAGAGCTGGTCAAGGGCGAGCCGGATGCTTCATCTTTCCCCAGCGGCGGTCTGAGAGCAACCTTCGAAGCCAGGGGTTATACCGCCTGGGACTGCACCTCTCCTGCGTTTCTGAGAGAAGAAGCTGACGTCATCACCCTTTGCATCCCGACCGCCTTCTGCTCGTACACCGGTGAGGCCCTGGACAAGAAGACCCCTCTGCTCCGCTCCATGGAGGCGCTCTCTACACAGGCTCTGCGTGTTCTCAAATTGTTCGGAAATACGACTGCCAGCAGGGTTACCTCAACTGTCGGCGCCGAGCAGGAATACTTCCTTGTGGACAAATCTTTTTTCCTGAAAAGACCGGACCTGATGATGGCCGGCAGAACGCTTTTCGGGGCCATGCCCTCAAAAGGGCAGGAACTGGAAGACCACTATTTCGGCACTATCAAGGAAAGAGTGCTGTCGTATATGAAGGAAGTAAATGAGGAGCTGTGGAAACTGGGCGTTACCGCAAAAACCCAGCACAACGAAGTTGCACCGGGACAATTTGAACTCGCCCCGATTTTTGAGAACACAAACATCGCTACTGATCACAATCAGATGATTATGGATGTTCTGAAGCGGGTCGCCATCAGACATGGCCTGGTCTGCCTGCTGCATGAAAAACCATTTGCCGGTGTAAACGGCTCCGGCAAGCACAACAACTGGTCCATGAGCTCAAACGATGGGCAGAACCTGCTTGAACCGGGTCACACCCCACATGAAAATGCCCAGTTCCTGACCTTCCTGATGGCGACAATCAAAGCGGTGGATACGTATGCGGGGCTCCTGCGCTGCTCGTGCGCCAACGCCGGCAATGACCACCGCCTGGGCGCCAACGAGGCCCCCCCGGCAATCATTTCCATATTCCTTGGCGAGCAACTTGCCGACATCCTCGACCAGATCGTGGCCGGCGGAGCAAAAACATCCTCAACCAACGCGGACATGAGGATCGGTGTAACCACACTTCCCGCACTGGCCAAGGACGCTACCGACAGAAACAGAACCTCGCCGTTCGCTTTTACCGGTAACAAGTTTGAATTCAGGATGCTCGGTTCCTCTTTCTCAATTTCAGGCCCCAATATTATCATCAATACAATCATTGCCGATGCACTGAAGGAATTTTCCGACAAACTCGAAAAATCGAAAAACTTTTCAGCCGACCTTGAGAAACTGCTTCAAGATACCGCCAAAAAGCATAAGCGCGTCGTATTCAACGGCAACAACTACTCCGACGAGTGGGTCAAGGAAGCCAAGAAGCGCGGCCTGCTGAATATTCCCAACACCCCCAAGGCACTGAAGGAGCTGGTAACAAAGGAAGCCGTTGAGTTGTTCATTAAACACGGCGTATTCACCGAAAAAGAAATTCATTCCCGTTATGAGATCATGCTCGAACAATATGTGAAGACGCTTAATATTGAAGCCCTGACCATGATCGACATGGCTAATCACAGCATAATCCCTACCGCCATAGAATATGCAACAACGGTAGCAACGTCTATCAATGCCGTTGCAGCCGTATCCGGCAAGCTGAATGTATTGACCCAGAAGGAACTGCTGGAACAGCTCTCCGACAAACTTGCTTCCATAAGCAGCAATGCAAAAGCACTGGAGAAAGCCCTTGAAAGCGCACAGAGCGTTGCTGATATCGAAAAACAGGCAGTTGCGTTCAGGGAAAAGGTATTTACGAAAATGCTTGAACTGCGTGCCGATGGTGATGCACTGGAAAAAATCATTGCTGCCAAATACTGGCCGCTGCCGACTTATGGGGAAATGCTTTTCATTCTGTAATCCCTTATTTTTACGTGGGTACTAAAAAAGGAGCCTCCTGACGGGGCTCCTTTTTTGGTACTCGGTGAAAACTGGTGGCAAGATAGCTCCCGACGCCCGCCACCTTTCTACTCCCGCACCTTCCGCGCAATCTCAAACAGCGCGATCCCGCCGGCAACCGAGGCATTGAGCGAGCTTACTCCGCCGTACTGGGGAATCGACATCACCACATCGCACTGCTTCCGCACGAGCGGTCTGATCCCCTCCCCTTCACCGCCAATCACCAGCGCCACGTTTCCTGAAAAGTCGGTCTGATAGACGGTTTGCCGGGCGGCGCCATCGAGCCCATACACCCAGTAGCCACGTTTTTTCAAAATTTCAAGTGTCTGCGCAATATTGGTGACCATGGCAACCGGCACGGTCTCAACAGCTCCGGCCGACGTTTTCTCGGCGGCGGCCGTGATTCCACAGGCCCGATCTTTGGGGATAAGGACGCCATCGGCACCGGCACAGGCGGCCGAGCGGATCAAGGCGCCCAGATTGTGCGGGTCCTGTATGGCATCGAGAACCAGAAGAAATCCCCCCCTGCCGGACTGGTCAACGGCTGTCATCAGATCGTCGAAGTCAGCGTAACGGAATGGTTCCACCTCCAGCGCGATCCCCTGGTGATGGGAAGAGGCACACATCCTGGTAAGATCTCCCTTATCCCGCCGGTGCACCGCAACGCCCCGTTCCTCTGCCAGCCGGATAATCTTTTCAACCCGATGATCCGTAGCGCTGATCTGCACGTACAGGTTGAACGCGCCACGCGTTCCCTGCAGTGACTCTTTTACCGGGTTGACCCCGAAAATCAGCTCTCCTTTCATACCACACCATCCGCAATTTCGGCGGCGATAGAGTCTGCCGCCTGGACCGGATCAGCCGCTTTGGCAATCGGACGACCAATTACCAGATAGTCTGCACCGGATGACACCGCTTCCGAAGGAGTCATGATCCGTTTCTGATCATCAACCGCGGCGAACGACGGGCGTACCCCCGGAGTCACGATCAGAAAATCGGGGCCGCATGCCTCCCTGATCAGACCGATCTCAAGCGGAGAAGCAACCACGCCATCCATGCCGGATGCTTTGGCAAGCTGAGCCAGACGCAGCACCATGTCCTGAACGGAATGTTCGATGCCGACCTGACGTAAGGTATGGACGGTCGATGAGGTCAAAATCGTTACAGCAAGCAGCCGGGGACGTTCCGCGTCGCTGAATTCCTTGCGCACGGCGGTTACGGCGGTTTCCATCATTTCGGCGCCACCCAGCGCATGCAGGTTAGCCAGCTGGACGCCAAGTCGGGCGGCTTCAAGCATCGCATTCGCAACCGTGTTCGGAATGTCATGGTATTTCAGATCAAGAAAGACCTGGCCGCCATGCCGCTGGACAGCCTTCACCGCAGCCGGACCGCAGGAGGTGAAGAGTTCCTTGCCGACCTTGAACATCCCGACCTTCCCCGCCAGGGTGTCGGACCACCGGTCAATGTCATCAAGACCATGTACATCCAGGGCAAATATTATTTTTTTTCGAGCCTCTTCCACTGTCATGGCATCCTCATTTCATGAATTCTACAACCGCTGCGGCAATTCCTTCCGCATCTATCCCGACATCCTTGCGGAGCTGGGCCTGACTCCCCTGTTCGATATAATGATCCGGAAGGCCGAGACGACGAACCTTTACACCCTGCAGGTTATGGTCAGACAGAGCCTCCAGCACGGCAGTGCCAAAACCGCCCTGCAGAGCATTTTCCTCCACCGTGACAATCCGGCCGGTCCGGCGGGCAGCAGCCAGAATAAGCTCCACATCGAGCGGTTTAACAAACCGGGCATTGATGACTCCGGCGGAAATTCCCTTTGACATAAGCGCTTTTGCCGCTGCAAGCGCCGGATAGACCGTAGCCCCGATGGCGACTATGGTCAGGTCGGCGCCATCTTGCAGTTGTTCCCCCTTCCCAATTTCGAGACATTTCAGACCCCGATCCGGTTCGACCCCATACCCTGCGCCACGCGGGTAGCGAAGTGCCATAGGAACCCCAGAACAAATGGCGGTTTTGAGGAGGTGGCGTAATTCGTTCTCGTCTTTAGGCGCCATCACCGTTATTCCGGGGAGGTGCCGCAGATAGGATATATCAAAGACTCCATGATGAGTCGGACCGTCATCTCCCACCAGTCCGGCACGATCCATCGCTATGGTCACCGGCAGATTTTGCAGGCAGATATCATGAAAAACCTGATCGTAGGCACGCTGCACGAATGTCGAATATATTGCCGTCACCGGTTTGAAGCCGTCCGCTGCCAGTCCGGCCGCAAAGGTCATGGCATGTTGTTCGGCAATGCCGACATCAAAAAAGCGCTCCGGAAACCGCTTTAAAAACGGGGTAAGCCCCGTGCCGTCCGGCATGGCAGCAGTTATGGCGATTATTTTTGCGTCTTCTTCCGCCAATTGCACCAATGTTTCACCAAACACGTCCGTATAGGATTTCACCGGCGACTTGGCCGCCCCCTTACCGGTAGCGACATCAAAGACACCAACACCATGATAGTTGGCGGGGGTGTCTTCGGCAGGCTTGTACCCCTTCCCCTTGGTCGTCATCACATGCACCAGCAAGGGCCCATCCAGCTCATTAATGTTATTAAACACCTCGACCAACTGCGACAGGTCGTGCCCGTCAAGGGGACCCAGATAATCGAATCCGAGCGCTTCGAACAGGGAACCGGGGGTAAGAAACCCCTTCAGCGAGTTTTCGGCACGACGGGCAAAATGAAGGATATCGGTACCAAAGGCCGGAATATTTTTGAGTAACGCCTGCATCTCCTTTTTTAAATCCCGGTAGTAATGACCAGTCATTTTACGGGAAATAAACGCGGAAAAAGCACCGACGTTTTTCGAAATCGACATTTCGTTGTCGTTCAAAATGACGATCAGGTTTTTTTTGAGATGACCGGCCTGATTCAGCGCCTCGAACGCCATACCACCGGTCAGGGAGCCATCGCCGATCACCGCAATCGAATGATTCCGCGTACCGTCAAGCCCGGCCGCTGCTGCCATGCCGAGCCCTGCCGAAATGGAGGTGGATGAGTGGCCGACACCAAAGGCGTCATGCTCCGATTCGCACCGTTTTGGAAAACCGGAGATACCCTTGTACTGGCGCTGGGTAGCAAAGCGGTCACGACGTCCGGTGAGAATTTTATGAGTATAGGCCTGGTGCCCCACATCCCAGATTATTTTGTCGCCGGGAGAATCGAAACAGTAATGCAGGGCAATCGACAGCTCAACAGTTCCGAGATTGGAGCCAAGGTGACCACCGGTAACAGAAACCGTCTCCAGAAGGAATTTCCGAACCTCAACCGCAAGATCCGGAAGTTGTTCCGGTTTCAGTTTTTTCAGATCAGCCGGCGAATTAATTGTTTCAAGCAACATTAGTAATACCTCATCTTAATACATAACCGTTCGTGCGGAACCAGCCGACCGCCCGCTCCAGCGCCTCGGCGACGGGAGTCTGCGGCAGACCGAGCTCCCGAACCGCCCGACTCGAATCGAAATACATATGATGCGCCGCCATCCGGACTCCCGCCAGGGGAATCAACGGTTCGCGGCCGGTCAAACGCGAAAGCCCCTCGTTGAGCCACGCAGCCGCCAATACCGGAGCATACGGCAGCCGAACTTTCGGCGCCGGCAACCCGGTTATTTCCTGAAGCATCCCGAAGATATTCCGCAGGGACAGATTAGCGTTGCCAAGTATGTACTTACGACCGGTGAGCCCTTTTTCCTCTGCCAGAATATGCCCGCGGGCACACACCTCGACATCGATCAGATTCAGGCCGGTATCCAGATAGGCCGGCATCCGCCGGTTCAGAAAATCGACAATTATCTTTCCGGTAGGGGTAGGCTTGATATCCCATGGTCCCACCGGAGTTGAAGGATTGACAATTACCAGCGGCAAACCGCGGGCAATAAATTTTTCCGCCTCTCGCTCGGCAAGGAATTTGCTTTTTTTGTACGGACCGACCATGTCTGCCAGCGTTACATCCGTATCTTCGTTTCCCGGCAGGCCGTTCCCCGGATTTCCAAGTGTCCCCACACTGCTGGTGTAAACGACGCGTGAAATACCGTTTTCCATGGCTGCCTCAAGGATGGCGGTCGTCCCCCCCACATTGGTGCGGTACATATCCTCGGGAGTGCGTGTCCAAAGGCGGTAATCCGCAGCAGCATGATACAGGACATCGCATCCTTTAAGTCCCTGCCGCAGCCCGGAAGGATCGAGAAGCTCTCCCTCCCATAATTCAACATCGAGCCCTTTCAGGTTGGCTCGGTTCGATGCCGGACGCACCAGTACCCGTACTTCCCGCCCGCGTTTCAGCAGTTCTCGAACAATACTGGCGCCTATAAAACCGGTAGCACCGGTAACAAATGTCTTCATAGAAATAATGGGGAAACCACTCGTTTCATACCCGCCGGACGTTCGTGTTCGCGTGTCACGAGACGTCGTTACCGGTACTCTCAAGCAATAGTCGACGATATCTGCCCAGTGCCGTCAAGGGGAAACAATTACGGTAAATGTGATATTTTATCATAAAGAACTTCGGAAACCCGGTGCCGGTAAACGCATCCTCATCCCACGACCCATCCTGTTTCTGGGTTGCAACAAGGTATTCAACTCCCCGTAACGCCGCTTTGGAATGTACCTCTCCGGCGAGAAAGAGTGAGAGAAGCGCCCAGGAGGTTTGCGATGGAGTACTGGGACCACATCCCATAAGAGAGCGATCATCGTACGATTCGCACACCTCTCCCCACCCGCCATCCAGATTCTGCTTGGACTTGAGCCAGTTAACCGCCTTTTTGATGTACGGCTGGGTCATGTCTTCACCGATAGCCGCCAACCCGCCCAGCACTGACCAGGTACCGTAAATGTAGTTTACGCCCCAACGCCCCCACCAGGGGCCTTCAGGTTCCTGTTCCGCCTTGAGGAATTCCAGCCCTCTGACCACGGCAGTATGATTTTTGGGGAAATTGAATGTCCCCAGAAGCTCCATCATACGTCCGGTCAGGTCGGCGGTCGGCGGATCAATCAACGCTTCCAGATCGGCAAACGGTATCTTGTTCAGGAGATATTTCGTGTTATCTTTATCAAATGCCCCCCAGCCGCCATTCTCGCTCTGCATCCCGAGACACCAGGTAATACCGCGCTTGATGGCCTGATCTTTATGTTTTTTATCACGAACCTTGACATCTTTGAGCGCCAGCATGACAAAGCCGGAGTCATCAACATCAGGGTACCAGTCGTTTAAGAATTCGAACGCCCACCCCCCCGGTTCAAGATCGGGAGATTTAATCTGCCAGTCCCCCTTGAAACGAACCTCCCGGTCCAGCAGCCACTGAGCCGATTTAACCAGGGCCGGATGATCGACCGGTACCCCGGCCTCCTGCATGGCAACCAGAACCAGCGCGGTGTCCCATACGGGAGAAACACACGACTGCAGCACCAGGCTGTCATCCCCCTCTATACAGAAGTTCGCCAGAGCTTCAAGCCCGCTTATCACGGCCGGATGATCGTTGGCATAACCAAGGCAATGCAGCGCCAGAATCGAATTGAGCATGGCCGGCTGAATGCCCCCCCAGTCGCCGCTCGACTCCTGATGATCCAGCACCCACTGTTCAGCAATAGCAATCGATTTTTTCTTGAACGGCCGGATCGGAGACGATTCATAAATTTTAAGCATATGATCGACACCGATAAAAAAATTCTTCCAGCTCACTATGCCATCTTGCCGGGTAAACGTATAATCGCGGGCGCGGGGCGGCCGGACGTACAGTTCCTGGACCCGGGCCCAAGGGGGCAATTTTCTGACCGGATTTTCCGACATGACAACAGAAAGCGGGATAATCGTCGCGCGGGACCAGCTGGAAAATTCATAGAGGTTAAAATAGGCCCATTCCGGAAGCATCATGAGTTCAATCGGCATTGACGGCACTCCCAACCAGGAGAACTCGCCGAACAGCGCCAGAAAGATTTTGGTAAAGACACGCGCCTTGAGAATGCCACCCTTTGCAAGGATGAAATTACGCGCATTACTCATGGCGGGATCATCTGCCGCGTATCCGGACAGTTTAAGGGCAAAATAGGCTTCAATCGTTGTTGACAGGTCTCCCGGACCGCCGAACCAGAGCGACCAGGACCCTTCCTTCGTCTGCTTGCTCAGAATATAATTCGCCATTTTCCGTTCGCGCGGCCTGTCGACCATGCCGAGAAAATGAAACAACATGATATATTCAGACGTTATAGTGACATTCGACTCAAGTTCAGCCCACCAGTAGCCATCCGGCAACTGCTCGTGAAAAAAGAAATCCCGCGTCCGTTCAATAGCCTTATCAAGAGGACTTTGAGCGTCACCAACCATTTTCTTCCATATTGTAGGGGGAAGATGATGGACTTTACCGGAAGTTTTCACTGCGGGCTGAAAAGCGGAAGCGGCGGTCTGTATAGTAAACGAGGTAAGAGAATTTGAAATTGGATATTTGTTCATTTTCATCCGGACCATCTCCTCGGCAGTTCCAGTAATACATTCTATAAAAATCGATTTCTCAATATAAAACGTTCGGATGCTAGCATACTCCATGCATGGTTGTACATTTTTTTCATCTCAAAGCGTGCCCGAAAGACACCATTACTGTTCAAGCAAGCTGCCTCAAATTTTATTAGAAGCGCCTGAAACCCCGTAAAAATCGATGTCCACCGCTTGAAGCGGCTTGACAATACACCGTTCATACGCAAAAATATGATGATTACAAACCCCGTTTCACCGTATTCAATTGTCACTTATTCCGGAACGGAACCGTTATGCCGCGTTATATAGCACAATTCTGTGTCGCACTAACATTCCTGTGCGGGTCCGGGCATCGTGCCCTGGCCGTCCAGTGGCAGGCGCTCAGCGGCACGGCACGCTACAAGGTTGCGTATGACGAGCAGTCCATCCGACTGACACATCAAGGACGACTTGCAATGTGGCTCCGTTTCGTGCCACGCGGGGAAGTGGAGCGCAAGCTGGCGGCAGTAACATACAAGGAAAAGCGCTATCGCTCCCAC
>CAIYZD010000154.1 GCA_903930585.1 uncultured Geobacteraceae bacterium
GAACCGAAATGTTACCTTGACTGCGTAGACCATAATCTTTGCATTGTTCGTTGGGGCAGAAACATTGTTCAAGCTCGCTCATCGCTTGCCTCCGGTGCAAAAATGATTTCGACCGGACAATCATAATACAAACCGGCGCAGCATGTCAACTATATGGGGACATCACCCGGAATCGTATGCTCCGGTAAAAAGATTGGTAATTACAAAGCTCCCTGAAGTGTTTGTCGCATAATCAAGAGCTCCATAACCACCGGAAAAAGAGATAATATGTACTTTGTTCGAGCCGTCAATATCAATACTTGTTTTGATAGCACCCGACCCGACAATGGGCAGAGGTGTTGACCACGTACCACCGGTACGGTTGGTATAATTTGCGACACCACTACTGATAAAGCTGATATGAGGAGTATTTGTAGAATCGAGAACAATCGACGGTGCCGACCCTGCTGCAATCGTTTCTTCTGTACTGTTTCCGTCCAAAACTTTACGATAGCGGATGCTGCCGTCACGTACATAGATGGTATGCAGGTTACCAAGCGAATCCAGAACGCTGTCCAGGGCGCTGTTACTGGTGGTGTCAGCGGTCACCTGTAGTGGACCGGTCAGGAGTGCCGCCAAAGTATTTGTTACCCCGAACGACAGCACCATCAAGAACGATAACGAAAAAATCAAACAAAGCACCAAATGCCCTATTTCAAACCGTAATTTTTTCCGTGGAGTAACTGTTAATCCGATCATGGTTGGTTCCTCCTTGGTGCGTTCCACAATTTAAGATGCGGTTAACTTAATAAGCGGGACTTATTTAAAAGTACATTATTTATATCTACCACTATTTAATTTTATTGCAACGACATCCCCCCATAAAAAATTTCCCTCCATCAAGTTGGAACTGAGCGTACATAATTCAAAAGGCGGCCAATGGGCCGCCTTTATCTGCGCTTAAAAGTCTAATAATATTACATAACCTCTCTAAGTAGCTATTATGCTAATGTTTTTGCTAATGCGGAGGGGTGGAAATGGATTGTGTAACCAGGCGTGGCAAGGTATATTGTGTGGTCATATCAGTTCCCGCGGATTTACAAATATCGATTGGGAGAAAGCAAATTTGGCGGTCTTTAAAGACCACAAATTATTCCGTGGCAAGGGACGTGAACCGTTTTGTGCCCAGCTGGAAGGGCATTTAATGGGTTCGGAGCAAGAATGCCTGATGACTATTACTGATATTACAGAACTCCGCCTTGAGGAACAGAAATTTCACATTGTTGCAGACAACACTTCCGACTGGGTTTTCTGGATGGCGCTGGAAGGTGCGTTTGTCTACAACTCCCCCACGTGTAAAAAAAACACCGGTTATGATCCAGCTCTTTTTTATGATGATCCGGGGTTGATGCTCAAGATTATTTTTCCGGATGATCAGGAAACATTTAAACATCACAGTCAGGTACACGCAGAAACGGGCATAAGTGACGAAGTAGCGGTGTTTGAACGAGGCCGCATTGGCTCGCGAAATTGCACTCGTGTTCCTCGACAGCAGTGATGAGTACGTTGCCTCTATAAGGAACGCCATTGCCCATGACGACGCGCATGAACTACATACTACAGGCGTGTAAATCATTTTCTGCAGAACGAAGAGCTGCGACGGGCGTTTTCAGAACTGAGTGAACATAAGACGCACCTCGAAAATGTTATAAAGCTGACACCGGCAGGTTATTTCCATATTGATCTAACATTCTCGGTAAAACCTATAGATACATTAGAGCAATACCTTTATGACCTCGGCAACGGGCAATGGAATATTCCTGCTCTGCGGACACTTCTTGAGGACATTCTCCCCAGTAATACCATAATTAATGGCTATGAAGTCGAACATGTATTTCCTGACATCTGTCGTAAGATTATTATACTCAACGCTCGACAAATTTTCAGTGAAACAGCAGATTCCCACATTATCCTGCTGGCAATGGAAGACATAACCGAACGAAGACGTGCAGAAGATAAGCTGCTCAAACTGTCACGCGCCGTCGACCAGAGTCCAGTCAGAGTCGTGATTACCGATGATTTGGGATTAATTGAATTTGTCAATCCGGCTTTTACCCGAACTACTGGTTACAGTGCCGAAGAGGTCATAGGCCAGAACCCGAGTTTATTAAAATCAGGCCAAACGTCACCAGAAACATACAAAAAACTATGGTCGGCCCTCACATTTGGTGGAAGATGGGAAGGAGAATTCCTCAACAAAAGTAAAGATGGGCGATTCTTTTGGGAACTTTGCAATATTTATGTGCTTTTTAATGATCGCCGGGAGATCACTCATTATGTGGCCTCAAAGGTGGACATCACTGAACGTAAGCAGAGTGAGCATGAAGCTCTGAAGTCAAGAGACATCATCGATACGGCCAAGAGTCGCCTGTCTCTGGCCACAAAGGTTGGCGGTGTAGGTATTTGGGATTACGACATCATCAACGACATACTGTCTTGGGACGAGCAGATGTTCTGCCTCTACGGAATATCGCCGGATACTTTCAGCGGTGCATATGCCGTATGGAGAGCGGGGCTTCACCCGGACGATATTCAGCGGTGCGATGGCGCTGTCTGCTTTGCGGGGCGAAAATGAATTTGACACGGAGTTTCGTGTTGTCTGGTCTGATGGTACAATCCACAACATCAGAGCCATCGCAGTTGTGAAACTCGACTCATTTGGTCAGCCCATGCACATGATCGGTACCAACTGGGACATTACCAAATCCAAACAGGTAGAGGAAGAATTGAACCGGGCCAAAGTTGCCGCCGAAGCAGCCAATATCGCCAAGAGCCAGTTTCTGGCAACCATGAGCCACGAAATTCGGACGCCACTCTCCTCCATGCTGGGAAACATAGAATTACTGGAAGGATACTGAAAGGGCTTACCGTGCTGTATGTAGAAGATGACGATGATACCAGGGACCAGTACTGTATGTTTCTGTCTTGTATTGTCGGAACACTGATAACAGCCAAGTATGGCGCGGAAGGTTTGGCCGCCTACCATGAACACCGTCCGGATATAATTATCACAGATATCATGATGCCAGTAATGGATGGGCTTGCTATGATAAAACAGGTGCGCACCTTTAATAAATTGCTTCCGGCAATTGTTTTGTCAGCCTTTGAATTAACTGATGAGCAAAGACAATCAGGTGACCTCGGATAATTGAGGCATGAGATGAAGCCTGTTGATGGAACAAAGCTTAGGCTGGCACTCTTGGAATGTACGAACGGACTGTTGTTTGATTAATCACTTTTATGAAGGTCACAAATATGTTTTATGAGTGAGAAGTTAGCCAGCGTTTATTTATTCTAGATACAATTAGGATTAATAGGTGTAAAGTCAGTTTTAACTTCTGTTACAGGAACGGTTCTTCGATGACAATGATTTCCACGCTAAAACGAACCGTGAGGCCACCCCCTACCAACCACCAACCAACCAACCAACCA
>CAIYZD010000155.1 GCA_903930585.1 uncultured Geobacteraceae bacterium
CGTTTTTAGGTTAAAAGAATCCTCCTGCTCCGCTATGGTTGAAATATCACAAGCATGGAGGTGTTCAGATGGAATTCAAAAACAATCTTGGCGACCGTGCCATTCAGGATGTAATGCAGAGCTACCCTGAGATAGGCGACATACTCAACCGGTTCGATATCGGCTGTGTCACCTGCAAGGTCGGAATCTGCCTGTTGAAAGACGTCGTTTCCATCCATGGGCTGTCCACGGATGACGAAGCAAAAATTGAACGGGAAATAAACCACTACCTCACTGAAAAAGGAGAATAATCATGGGAAATCTTGGATGCGGCTGCCCCGGCAGTATGGCTAAAGTAATCGAACAGCCGGAAACAACCACCACAACAGGGGACAAGGCACCCTCAGAACTCCGTCAATGGCCGGTACAGCTTCATCTGGTACCGCCAAACGCCCCATATTTCCAGCATGCGGATATTTTGATCTGCGCCGACTGTGTCGGTTTTGCCATGGGAAGTATGCACCATGATCTGCTCAAGGGGAAGGCGCTGGCCATCGCCTGCCCAAAACTGGATGACACCACCGCATATGTGGACAAACTGGCTCACATCTTCAGTGGCAACGCCATACGGAGCATCACGGTAGCCATCATGGAAGTGCCCTGCTGTCGCGGTCTGGACATCATGGTTCGTGAGGCACTCGAAAAAAGCGGCATGAAGATTCCGCTGGAGAGCATCGTTATCGGCATCAACGGAGAACGGAGGAACTGATGAGTAATGATTCAAACCAAAAGCAGGACATTACCGGGGCACTGGTCAACGAACACCGCCTGATCTTGCGGATGATCGCCCTGCTGGAGCACAATGCCACCCGAACTGCGGCCAAAACGTACAGCAACTGGCACTTTTATCTTGATGGCGTGGATTTCATCCGTAACTACGCCGACCGTTTTCACCACGCCAAAGAGGAGGACGTACTCTTCGAGGCGCTGATAAAAAATGGTATGCCACGCGATCACAGCCCGGTGGCGGCAATGCTGATGGAGCATGAGCAGGGACGCGCTTTCGTCAAAAGTATGGAGACAGCCGCATTAGAGGAATTAAGCGGCCAAGCCGGCAGGGAAATGACCATTGCCGATAACGCCCTGGCCTACGCGGCGCTGCTGCGGGAACATATCGCCAAGGAAGATGAAATTCTCTACCCGCTTGCCGAACGGGTTATTCCTGATACCATGAGAGATGGCATCATTGCCGGGTACGCCGCAGCAGAAGCCCGGACAGCGGCTGATCTCACCGCCCGCTACGAAGAGGCCGTTGCCGGCTACGAGCAGGAAAACGAGTAATTTGAGGGAGGCAATATGCGAGAAAAAATGATGGATGAACAACTGACCGGCGCAATCGTCGCCGCCAGCAGCGATGCGATCATGTTTGCCGACCGCGAGGGGATCATCCGCCTCTGGAACAGCGGAGCGGAGAAGATGTTCAGCTTCAGCGCTGCAGAGGCGCTGGGACAGTCACTGGATCTGATTATTCCGGAGAACCTGCGTGGACGGCACTGGGACGGTTATGGCCGCGTCATGGAAAGCGGCAGCAGCCGTTACAGCACCGACCTGCTGTCGACGCCGGCCCTGCGCAAAGACGGCACGCGATTTCCGCTCCGCCAAGTTACCCGTTCCCCGGAGCGTGATTGCGTCTTTTCGACCAAAGGGGCTCGGAACGTACCAATATACCCTTTTACATCAGTACATTCCGAGTCCCAGAAGGAATTCTATTAATCAGCTTTTCTTATCGAGCAGAGTAGTCCCTTCCACTGTGGGTAGCCCATTATGGGTTCACGGCACTGGCAATCCGTCAGGCGATTGCAGTTGGCTTCTTCTGGCCAGCCGTGGGGCACCAGGACAACCCCTTCCATGGTCCTTTCGGACACTTCAGCTTTCATTTTAACCCAGCCACGGTCCGTCTCGACAATGACGTCGTCAAGATGCGCAAGGCCATACTTGGCAGCCGTTTGCGGCCCCATCTCGGCACGCGGATACGGGTCCAGCTTTCTCATTGACGCAACATTGTGCATCTGGGAGCCGTTATAATGGATAAAACGGGTGCCGGTGGACAGAACCAGGGGATATTTTTCGCCAAGTTCTTCCCAGCGCGTTCCCAAGGGACCCTTTTCCGGTTCCAGGTAGGTAGGCAAAGGACTGAAACCGACATGCTCGAAGGCATCGCTGTAAATCTCTATCTTACGGGACGGTGTTGCGAAAGAGCGTTCCGTCAGCCCGTAGCTCTTTTCCTGATAGAAGGCTCCCTCCGGATTATTTCGCAGATCTTCAAAGCTCAGAGTGCATGGTTCCAACTCATGAGTAACAAGCTCTTCGTCGTTTTTCCAGGGGAACAGCTCACCAAAACCACATGCTTCGGCCAGCTCCTTGTAGAATTCGAGTACGGTCTTGCACTCATAATAACGTGACACTGCCGGCGGGCGCAGCATCAGGTATGGCAGACAGTGGCAGACGTTATAGTTATAGCCGAGGCCCCAGAACTCAAGCTGGTTTGCCGCCGGAAGCACGTAATGGGCATGTTGCGCTGTTTCGGTCATAAACAGGTCATAGACCACCAGCAGATCGAGTTTTTTGAAAGCCTCGGTCAATGCATTTGAGTCCGGCATGGTAACAAGCGGGTTACCGCCGGCCACAATGAAGGCTTTGAGCTTGTCAGGCACACTTTCAGGTACCATGTTCATGACAGCATAGGGGCTTGTCCTGCTCCAGAGTTCGTAGAAGAGAGGGTACTCATCAGCTCCCAGCGGTTTACCCTTGACCGGCAGGCTGATGTCGGAAAGCGACAACCGGGGACTGATCACCCATCCGCCCGGTACATTGATATTGCCGGTAATGGACTGAAGGATAGACATGGCGCGGTCGGTCTGACTCCCGTTGGCCTGCTGATCCTGGGTACAGGTGCCATGGCAGATACTGGCTCCCTTGGTACCAGCGAAGAGCCGTGCAAGCTTACGGATGTCGTCAGCCTTGACCTCGGTAATCGCCTCGGCCCATTCGGGGGTATACTGCTGAATGTGGGGCACCAGCTTGTCGAAACCATAGGTCCACTTCTCCACGAACTCGTGGTCGTAGAGATCTTCGTTGATAATTACATTAATCAGGGCGAGCGCCAGAGCGCCGTCTGTTCCTGGTCTGATTGCCATATACATTTCCGCCTGATCGGCGATGGCTATCTTTCTCGGATCGATGACAACAACCTTGGCGCCTATCTTGAGATTCTCCTGGATGGCTATCGAGAGAGCAATATCCGATGCGGCCGGGTTGTGACCCCAGAGTATATAGAGCTTGGAGTCCATCTCCTCCACCGGATACTTGCCGAAAGTGATCTGCCGGGATCGGATTCGCATCCGGAAGCAGATACTTTCGACGGAGAAGAAATTAGGCGTGCCGAAGGCTGCTTTGAAACGGTGCGTCAGCGATCCCATCTCCAGGTTCTCGACACCGATTGAGCCGCAGAAAAAGGCGAGAACCGATGGGTCGAATTCTTCCTTCAGTTCTTTCAGTTTTGCGGCGATCTCCGAATACGCCTGCTCCCACGATATCTGCTGGAACTTCCCGTCCAC
Source organism: uncultured Geobacteraceae bacterium (assembly GCA_903930585.1). Taxonomy (GTDB): domain Bacteria; phylum Desulfobacterota; class Desulfuromonadia; order Geobacterales; family Pseudopelobacteraceae; genus JACRCG01. The sequence goes on from CAIYZD010000155.1 coordinate 3,597, forward strand.
CTTTTTGAGCGGATACTTGAGCCGGTCGGGGTGATACAGATGCTCGATCATGGCCTGCCCCTTGGCGCAGAGGATTCCCTTGTTCATCGGATGCGATTTCTGCCCCTTCACCGCCACCACACGGTCGTTTTCAACCGTTACCTCGACTCCGCAGCTCTGGTAACAGAGACAGCATGCCGTAAAAATCGTCTTCTTGCCGGTTTCTGACATTTGTTGTTCCTCCCGTTTCTTTTTCCTACTGGTTTGAGATGCTTGCCAGCATCGTAGTGAGTTTCTCAAGAGTGTCTGTTAACAGCAGGCTGCAAGCACGTTTGTCGGGACTCGCCGCAAGGATTTCCACGCAGCGGCTTCCTCCATAGGATGTTTCAGCTTTTACCGTGAACCAGCCGAATAGTTCATCAAGCATCAGTGGGAGTAGAGAACCGGCTCTTTCCTTGTCATGACTGTTCTCCAGAAATAAAGACAAAGCGCATGCCGCCCCGGTAAGCACGCCGCAGGTTCCATCGGAGTGGCCGCTGCCATAACAGAGGGCCGCCATTGCTCGAACCAGGTCGGGATTTTCACGATCCATATCTTTCAGAACAAGCTTGACCAGAATCTGGCTGCAGCATAAGCCGTTCTGGCGATGACGCAGGATATCAAGATATGTGTCATTCAGTTGTATTGTTTGAGTTTGATCGGCATTCATCAGGCATTTCTCCGCGCTACCGGAAGATCGTATCCCATTGTCATGAATAAGCACCCTTTCCGGACGGAAACTATTTATCTTCCAGCATACGCTCTGCAAGAGCCATTTTAGCTATGGCCTGCTCCTCACTGACAATTATTCGCTGGCAGGCAGGACAAGCCGGAATATCGACACCAAAAGTTTCATCAAGATAGGCCAGTTTGACCGTCGCCAATTCCAGGGGAAGTGAGCAGGTTGAACAAAGCCAGTCCGCAAAAGTCTGCACTTTCTTCGCAGGCATGTTGAAACCGTGCAGAATCCTCATGCGATGGGAATAGGCCGTGTAAATCCTGTACCCTTCCTCTGTCGGTTCGTACTCCACCCAGTACGTGACTCTGGACGGGGCGTAATATGCGAGTCTATGCCCCGTAGCTACCTGAGTGTGAAACTGAGTGCCGTTTTCCGCACACGAGATCACTTGACGTATATCCTCGCCCCTGATTCCCCTCTCATCCAGCAGGTTTTGTATGTCAGCCGTTATCAGCAGTGTGACGTTGATGTCGGAAATCATCTGAATCAGGCTCCCTCTTTTAATGCGGAATTCACTGTTTGTAGCTTGTACACGTGAATGAATCAGCTTTTTATCGATATCCGGGTAACAGAATCCAGAACACTCTGCAAGCCATACCTGTTAACCAATGATTGCAACCCGATCTCCATATCACCCAGCTTCAGCTCTTCCACCCGTTCTTCCTCCCGTTCTACGTAGGTCAAGGCACCAGGACGGCACACTTGAACACACAAGGGGATTTTTTCCCCTTCACACATATCGCATTTCAGGGGGAGGCCGGAATCAGGTTCTTTGAATAAATCCCTGGACGGGCAGGAAGTCGGGCAGAAACTGCACTCGGCGTACTCCTTGCCGTTAATTTTGAAGGAATGTCGTCCGGTGCATTCGGCAGGTGTATACTCACCGGCACGAACCGGCACATACACATCTTTCAGCATATCCATAATCAGTCTGATTCGGGAACGTGCCGGATTAAAGCTGCTATATTTGGGGCTGGCATGAAATCCTGAGCAGGCCACCTCGCAGGCACGGCACGCAACACATTTGTCAAGATCCACTTTAATTTCTTTAACGATTCTCATTTGTTTATGGTCACTCATTATTAACACCCCTCTGACTTTGGTGCTCCAATTTTTCCATCGGAGTCCTCTTTGGTGAGAGTGACTTCGGTGCCGGTCAAGATGCCCCTCGTAATGAAGTCGTTGCTCACATAATCCAAGCCCAATCCGTCCAATGTTTCTTTGGTAGGAATAGCATCATTAGTCCAACCCTTAAATTCATAATACGCGTCAAGGTGCTTCTGCTCCATCTCGGGATCCCTTTTTTTCCAATGGTCTTCCGGCGGTTTTTCGTCAATTCGTCGTAAGCCCCTTCGTATATTGAGAGACCTGATAAGATTGCGGTTCCTTCTGGAAATTTCCAATAACTCTTCTAAATCAAGATCCAACCCGGATGCCAGTGAGATAAACTCCGGTAAATTAAACAAATGATACGGGGGCGACCCGCCAAACTGTCCCCTGAAAGACGACAACCAGGCACACGTTCCGATGGCATCATCGATATAATGCATGGCTTCATTCCAATCACAGACATTGACAGAAGCCTCAATAGGCATATGTTGGCGTGGTTCCCATTCCAGATACCATTTTTTAAACTTCTCCGGAGCTGCATCCCAATTTTCCACAAATGCTTTTCTCTTCTCAGGATCAGCAATGGGCGCCTGAGGGAAGGAGCCTTCGATCTGGGTGATATTCATCTTTTCACCGGTGCAATACATGAGATAGAATGGGTAGTTGATCACTCCCAGCTTGAGAGGCACCTGTTCAACTTTTTTTGTGGTGTTATGATCAAATGCTTCCGCACCGTTGCCAATCTGACGGGCCGCAGCATACACACCATTAGCCAGGACATCGCCGATCCCTTCCCGTCGCACAATTTTTTCAACCAGATAAAAAAATCTCCCGGCTCCGTCGGACGGAAAATCAGGCAGATCCTTGTCCGTTAATATGCCGGCTTCGTAAAGCTCAACGGCAAAGGCAAGCACCTGTGGAGTTGAAAAACCGTCCAATCCATATGCGCTGGTTACACCGAGAATATCGTAGTTAAAATCGATCTCTTCAAAGGCCGCCATGCAATAGGTAAGCTTACTGAAACATTTCAAAAAGTATTTGTGCCGACCAGGGTAAGAAATTGAATAGTGGCAATCCTTTGGGCAGTTATAACAACCCGAGTCACGGGTCCGCACCTGTTTCCATTTGGAAACCCACTTTCCTTCGCGTTCTTTGTTCCAATACCCCTGTCTCCGTGTGCGGGCGTTGCCCCACGCAAAATTGTCGACATGGAAACCTTCATTATGATCGTGCGCCATCGGGTCGCCGCAATTCTTGTTATCATAAATTTCCTGATACTTGTTCTTGCACATATCCCAGAGCTCAGCCGGACTGGAAACATAGAGGTCATTTGTACCACGAACAGCTATCGCTTTCAGCCGTTTGGATCCCATGACCGCACCGACACCATGCCTTGAGGCACTGGAGTTGGCGTGATCTATTGTGGCCATCAATACCTTGTTTTCACCAGCCAGGCCGATGGCAGCTACCTGGATTTTGGGGTCCTTCAATTCCTGTTGCAGCAACGCCGCAGTTTCTTGACACCCTTTCCCCTGAAGATGACTTGCGTCACGGATTTCAACCTTGTCATTGTTTATGTATAAATAAACCAGACCGGGTGACGTGCCGCGAATAATAATTTTATCGTAGCCGGCGTATTTCAGCTCCGGCCCAAACCAGCCTCCCATTAATGAATTTACATATAAGTTTGTCAGTGGAGAAAAGGTACTGACTGAGGTACGATTTGCACCGGGAACAGGCGTTCCATTTAAAAGGCCGCTACTGAATATGAGCAGGTTATCAGGAGAGAATGGTTCAATTTCAGGAGGCACGTTGTCCCACAATATTTTGGCTGCAGTACCCTGCCCACCGAGATGACGTTTTGTCAGCGTTACATCAGTCGCCACTCTCCTGATGCTTCCTTGAGACAGGTCTATTTCCAAATTAAAACCGGTTTCTGCGTATCTCATTTCGATACCCCGTACATCCCTCTTTTGAGTAAATCCCCGCTTACATTATGCAAGCCAAGTCTATCCAGCGTCACTTTGGCAGGGATCCCGTCATGAGTCCATCCCCTGAATTCATAATACTCATCAAGCAGTTTCCGCTCCACCCCGGATTCCTGTAATGTCCAAAACTCGTCAGCCCCCTCCTCATCAGCTCTTTTCAAACCTCTCCTCGCATTAATAGCTCGTATCAAGTGGCGGTTTCGTGCGGAAATTTCCAACAATTTTTCAGAATCCAGATCCATACCGGTGGCCAGAGAGATCATCTCCGGAAGGTTATGCAGATGGAAGGGGGGAGTACCACCATACTGGCCTCTAAACGATGACAAAAACGGGCATATCCCAAGGGCGTCATCGATATAATGCATAGCCTCGTTCCAGTCAGCGATGTTGACGGCGGCTTCAATGGATAGCGGTTGATCCGTTTCCCATTCCAGAAACCATTTTTTGAACATTTCGGGTGCCGCTTCCCATTGATTTACAAAGGCTTCTCTTTGTTTCTTGTCAGGAATCGGAGAGTGGGGGAAAGAGCCTTCGATCTGTAAGATGTTCATCTTCTGCCCTGTGGCATACATCAAGAAATACGCATAATTATCGCAGTTAAATTTGACCGGAGTATGCTCAACTTTTTTGTTTACCTGAACTACCGCCTCCGCACCATTGCCTATCTCGCGAGCGGCCTGATACAGACCTTTGGCCAGCGTATCTCCAACCCCCGCTCTTCGGGCAATAAGCTCAATCAGGTACAGCAGTTGCTCCGGGCTTTCTGCCGGGAATCCGGGCAGTTCGGCCTCACCTAGCATACCGGCATGTTGAAGGTTACGCACGAAGGCACGTAATTGGGGCATTGAGAACTCGTCAATCCCAAAATCCTGCATGGCGGCAAGTACATCGTAATTGAGCTTTAAATCTTCATAGGCCGCCATTGCATAGGCCAGCTTACTGTAGTTTTTTAAAAAATATGTGCGCTTTCCCGGCAGGGAAACCGCCTGATGGCAACCCCGTATGCAGTTATAGCAACCGGTTCCACGAAGCCGCGCGCTCCTGTCAATTATGGTCTCATGAACTTCTTCCATCTCTTGACTGTAATTTTCCCACTGGTAGGATACCTGCTCACTTTCAACGGCTACCGCCCAATCATCATCAAGCTCCTTGCTCCAGAATCCTTTTATGGGCGTCTCTGCCGTATTCCAGGCGGGATTATTGGCATGCCAGGAATCGTCCGTTTCCTTTAACAAAAGGTCACCGCACTGCTGGTTATCATAAATTTTCTGATACATGCTGTTGCATTTCTCAAAAAGTTCAGCCGGGTGCGCAACGCTTATATCCCTGGTTCCACGAACTGCTATTGCCTTTAATCTTTTATCTCCCATAATCACACCGACCCCGCAGGAGGCAGAGGTGTTGGCATGTTCGATGCTCGCCTGGAAAACTCCATTCTCACCGGCCATACCGATGGCAGCTACCTGTACGTTGGTGTCGTTTAATTCCTGCCTGATAAGTTCTGCCGTTTCCAGGGCGCTCTTACCCTTGAGATGACCGGCATCTTTTATTTCCACCTTGTCATTGTGTATGGACAGATAAACCAGCTCGGGGGACTTCCCGCGAATAATAATGTTTTCATAACCGGCATGCTTCAGTTCCGGTCCGAAAAAACCTCCAAATCCTGATGCCACATACAGGTTAGTCTGGGGATTAATAGTGCTGACACTGGTCCGATTGGCGCCTGGCACCGGAGTACCGCACAAGAGACCGGCACTGAACACCAGCAGATTTCCCGGCGAATACGGTCCAACCTCCGGAGGAACCATGTCCCATATAATCTTCGCAGCAGCTCCCTGTCCGCCAAGAAATAAATCGGTTACGCCCGGATCATTTGCCAGTCTGTCAATACTGCCGTGGGAAAGATTAATCTCTAAATCAAACCCGGTCTGTGCATGCCTCATATACGTCCCCCGCACAAATCAAACTTTTGTCGTTCAGGTATGCTTCATAATAATCGTTGCTTTATTTCTTCGGAGATACTCCTCAGCAAATCCGTCAATTCCGGAACTGATGAGTCAGGTACTTGTTGCGTAAGCCCGACTACCCAGATTGCAGCCTGGGTACCACTACCAGAGGCCTTGACCGGTATGGCAAAGGCGACCATACCTTCGAAATACTCTTCTCTGTCAAAGGCCACACCATTCGTACGAACTTCAAGAACTTCTCTCTTATAAACCGTTTTATCCAAAATGGATTGGGGGGTGTACTTCTTGAGTTCAGTTTTACCAAGAATCTTGTCTATTTCTTCATCCGACAACAGTGAAAGCATTGCCTTAATACCAGCACCGGCCAGGGAGGGCATCTGGATGCCGATTTCTGATGAAACCCTGATCCCGTTGCTCGAATCCACCTTGTCAATCAATAGTGTCTTGCGATCAGAGCGGAGCCCCAGGAATACGGAAAGCCTGGTTTTTTCATTAATCATCTCCATATATGGATGAACCGTCTGTATAAGCGTTGAACGCTTGCCTGTCACATTTGCCAATAGGTAAAAGCGCGATCCGAAAGCAAATTTGTCATCACGCTGATTTTCAAGAACATTGAGGTCAACAAGAGTATGGCAAATATTAAAAACCGTGCTCTTGTTTAACCCAAGTTTTGCAGATATTTCACTTATGCCTAAAGCGTCTTTGGATTGTGCCAGCAATTCAAGAATGGTGAAACATTTATCAATAGCAGGTACTCTTTTTAGTTCATTGCCCATATTAGCCCCACTCATCGTTCTGCATATGAAACGAATGTACTGTATAAAAAACGAATGCGGGATGTCAACATATAAATGCGCTTAAAAGTAAATATTTGCATCTATACGAACTTTTTTCCGCGCCTACACCATAATGTATAGAGCTTTTATACCTCACCGTTCTCTGCATATGAATTGTAACCTCCTATTGTTATTTCACTTTCACTTTATTCTTCCGTTTATTGTATAAAAACGCCATACACCTACACTTTCCCATCCCTGCTTTGCAACCAATAGACTAAACTATAAAAATGTTAAAACTCCTACTTAACGGGTAGTTACGATTATTTATCATTTATTATCCATACTTGGCACGTGTGATGCTAAGTATAAAAACAAAAGCGAACGAATTCAAAAGAAAGTAAAAATAGGAGGATGTCATGAGAGCACTTATCACCACCATCGCAGGAACATTGGCACCAGTAACAGCATTTGCGGCAAACGGATTAAGTGAAGATAACAGTGGGATTTTTGTCTGGGTATTCTTGGGATTTTGCGCCCTGATAGTTGTTGCCCAGGTAATACCGGCAGTACTGCTGATGACTGGCATGGTAAAAGGGATTGTCTCTGTAGTGAAGGATGAAACTGTTACAGTAACTGCTAAAAACTGATAAAGGAGGGATACATGAGCAGCAGAATGTAGAAGGCCATCTTTCCGGAGGTGGCCTTCTTGCGTCTGTAGTGGTTGGGTATAGTGGCAGCGGAACGGTTATGCAAAGCTTCGCATTTTCATTCCACTACGCCTCGAACCTTATTATATTCTTTATTTATTCTTTGATCTTGGTCTAAAATGGTACCATGCTGGAATTTAATTCGTTTTTGTTTTGGAATTTTATTCCGATGAGTAGAGGGTAGGTTGCATGAATCAGCGTGTGATGGAGGATGTCTATGAGCACTTCAGTCTGGCTTACTGATAACAATAGTTCTGATGCGCTGGGTCTAACTGCCGCTTATCAAACTGCACAGGATAATCGCCTGCAGATTGCTCAATACGCTATTGCTCAGGCATCGGCAAATTTGACTGCTGGTGAAAACGACAAGGCAATACTATCCCTTAAAAAGGCCTTGGCCTTTGACTCAAATAATACCACGGCTTATAACTATCTCGGGAAGCTATACCTTTCAAAAGGAGATACTGCCAACGCTATTAAGTCATACCAGCAATTAGTGCGCATACAATCAAGCACCACTTTAAAAGACACCGCAACAACTGCTCCCACTCTTGAAGCTGCGACACTAGGTCTTGCAAATTCCTATTTACAGGCGCAGCAGTATACTCAATCGGAACAGCAATTCAAAGCTGCTATAAAGCTTAACTCTAGAGATCCGGTGCCGGTTTACACATTAGGCCAGCAGTACCTTACTCAGGGCAGATTAAGCGATGCCTTGAGTATGTTTAAAAGTGCACAAAAAGCTATCACCCAACGATGGTAACGTGTTTTATGGTTTGGGCTCTGTATACAATGCCCAGGGGAACTATAGTGATGCAGTAACCGCCCTGCAGACAGCCGTTCAACTTAAGCCGAACTTTCCATCCGCAAACTATCAACTTGGCGTTGCATACAACGGTCTTGGCTATGCTGATGGAGTGCAGGAACAGCAAACCATATTAAACGGCACTGATTCTAATTTGGCGTCCCAACTGAGAAACGTCACAAACCCCAAGATAATGGGTATAAACAATACCAGTATCGGAAACACGTTCAATGAAACTTTAGGGCCACGTACGTCTCTTCTGGCAATAAATCCGGCCTTTATCACTGCAAACAGCACTAAGATAGTATCAACCGTTATTCAGTTTGATAGCAAAATGGATTTCAGTTCTGTTACCAATGCATCAAACTGGAAAATCTCGAAGGGTAACAGTCCACAATCAGGATTTTACAATAATACACTGCCCGTATCGAGTAAAGATGCCGCAATACCCACGGCACCTATCTTCGTAACATATAATTCTGTCACTAATGAGGCTACCGTAAGTTTTCAACTCAAACAGAATAGCAGCGGGGATGCCATGATTGATCCCAAGCATCTTGTGTTCACGTTTAACGGCAAGGATGCTGCTGGCCAACGTATTGATCCGAATGCAA
>CAIYZD010000156.1 GCA_903930585.1 uncultured Geobacteraceae bacterium
ATGTTCGGCGGGCAATCCAGAATAATTACATCGTAATCGGGCCTGAATTCCTCCAATACCTTCCTGAACTGCTTCCGGCTCTTGGCCATGCCATCGAGCAGAATATCGAAATGCCGGTAGCCAAGGTTTGAGGGGATGATATCAAGTCCCGGAAAATCGGACTCCCGGATGTTCCTGCGCAGCCCCTCAGCCATTGACCGGGCGTCACGCATCTTGAACTTTTCAGCGCTGCCGACACGGAAATAAAAGGATGCAGCCCCCTGAGGGTCCAGGTCGATAAGGAGGGTACGGTGCCCGGCCTCGCGAAACGCGAACGCCAAATTTACCGCAAGTGCCGTTTTGCCAACGCCACCCTTGATGCTGTAGGAAGAGATAATTTTCATGATTTGGTCTGCCTGTTATGCCCTCTTTACTGAGACGGAAGCTGGAAGTTTGAAGGTGTTCTTGAAGGCTGCAGCGGTTGAACCACCACAGAACTCTCCCAATGACTGCTTGATGAGGCCACGCGTCTGCTGCTGCCGATGGTACAGGATTGAGACGAGCCCACCCACGCCCATGGCAACATCCGGGCCCGATTTTTTATGTTCCCGATAGTTCAGCAGGGATTTTTGCTGCACTGAAGCGTCATTGAAATCTCCAAGTCGGCCCTGCAGCCGGCGAAGCATTTTCAGCATCTGCGCCCCTTCTTCCCCGGGAATGAGTTCACTGAAGAACTCCATGAGGTAACGCAGTTTTTTACACTCGATGCGGAGTTGGTGCACAACTTCATCAGGCGTCTCTGCCCCTATTCCTGCAGCGATCTCGCGGATCTTGCGGTACCGTTTGTAGATACACCGGAAAACCAGCGGTCCCACGGGGATATCGGCTGAAGGCGAAGGTTTATGCGCTGTCTCTTCGGAAAAATAGACCGCCATCTTTCGGAGTAGCGTGCGATTTGAGTGGGCACGGATTTTTAATGTGGTGCTCTGTACCTCAATGTCTCTTTCTGCGGAAAAGTCCTCAAACATCCCCTCCAGTGCCGGACGCAATTCAGGAGGCAGCAATCCGAGGTATTCGTCACGAGCCAACAGATAGACATCCAGATCACGCAACCGGTTGGTCTGCCGGGCGAGATCTCCAAGAATCTTCCGCATTCGCCCGGTTCCCTCCGCTGGGTATACGTCTTTAACCAGAGTCAGCACCGAGCGAATCTTCCGGAGACAAATCCGGTAATCATGGAGGAATTCCGTATCGAGGTCGTTCAGAATCCCCGGTACATTGCTAACGGCAATCTCCAGCATCGTGCGCACAATCCGACCGATGGCTTCACGGGCAGGGGTTTCCTTAGTCAGGCCAAAAGAGGGGCGCAGGGTGTATTTTAGTGGTTCACGGTTCGCGTGTCGCAGCAAAACATCGACAGGCCCATCTCCGGAACTTCCGGCACCACGCAGCGTGAGGTACTCCACCACGCGTGCGGCTTCCGCTTCGTAGCCGCGCAAAGGGAGAACCTGACAGGTACGCAGCAGCACGTCCTCACCATGTCTCCCCGCTGAAACCGAAGACAACTCAAGGCGGCACACTATCTTTCCCGCCTCATTGCGCAACTCTCCCAGGCGCAGATGGAATGTCCCCTCAACAACCATCGCAAGACTTCTCAGTCCGAGCGTCCGCTCCAGTGCCGTTCGCATCGACACCGTCTCGAAATCTCCCCAGAACCTCCGTCCGCCCCCCGATTCTTCTTCACATACTACCGTCCCTAACCAGCCCTCTTCGCGGGAGCAGAGATGGTACACACCTCCGTAACTGTACAGGACATACCCGCCAAACCAGAGTCCCCATTCGAACGTGTCCCAAAATGCCAGTGTCGTTGATTCCTGCTCGTGAAGTACCACGTGCCACTCTTCTTGCAGGCTCGACACTTTGAGGCCATTAGGGAGTACCAAACGGATACCCTCATTTATTTTCAGCAAAAATCCCAAAGTTTACCTCTGCTCTGATTACGTTCTTATCATGCTTCGGCGACCATCATCGGCCCTGTTATTTTACCTCTTGTCTCAGTTTTTCCGCTACTGCCAGTAGAATATATTCATTCATGCTGATACCAGCCTCGGCGGCCTCTTTCTTGATACTCTTACGCACCGACTTTTTTATGCTG
>CAIYZD010000157.1 GCA_903930585.1 uncultured Geobacteraceae bacterium
CTTGAGGTATGTATTTTACTGATTTGCAAGCCACTTTCTTCGCCGGACTTAACTTCATAGTGGCCAATATGAATTTTAATTGGCGACCCCTCTCCTCGCAGGAGAACTTCCAGATCTATTGTTTTCTCCCCCGAGTTAATATCGAGTTTAAGCATATAACCATACCTCTCAATTTTAGCGTTTATTATTCGTTTAATTATTGACTTTATCATTATGACAGATCTTTAACTCACCAAGCCCAATTATTCGTGGTGCGAACTCTCAGGGACCTGGAAAATACGATTTACCAGGTCTCTTGAGCTCACACGCCACGATATAAGAAGGCTCGGAAGTTAAGAAGGTATGGAGTGATTAAAATTTATGCTGCTTTTATATGGGTGAGTGTTTCAAGCGTAGTATTGATATATGCAAGCTCTTCCTTGAAATACTGCTCGTGCTCGACCAGGCGCGACTGAACATCGCAGATCCCTTTTACGGCCAACCCGAGAGCAGCAGCTTTTTTTATTCTCTTTTGTTTATTGGCCAGCGTGTAACCAACCATCCCCAGAGCTGCGACCGGAGCGGCTAGAACACCAATACCGACAAGCATACCACCACCGATAAGACCACCAGCAGCAGCGAGTCCTGTTGTAATTCCCGCAGATGACAACCCGGCTACCGTGCCCATAGATGACAATGCTGCAATTGAACCTGCAGCACCGGTGCCGACGCCCACAGCGGTTGCCACTCCCGCCGTACTACCGGAGAAGTTCTTTTCAAGAGTCTGCAATATCTCCCGCACATCTTGTGTGGCCTGTACTTTCATACTTTCTATAGAACCGGGAATCATATGTTCACCCTCAACTTTATTTTGTTCATCAGGCACTTCGGAAACTGTATTAAAATAAGACTGTTGAGCGTCAATACTGTTTCTCTCAAAATTGTGACTCTTAGGCATTCAACTCTCCCCTGCTAATGGTATATGGTACGTCAATCAAGCATCTCATGAGCTTTCTTCCAGTAATAATAGCCTCCTACTATGCCAACACCAACAACGCCTATAGGTCCCCATACCCCGAAACCAAGTCCAAGACCAAGACACAACGCTTTTCCGGAGCCCAATGATTTGCAGCATGTCGCTGCCTTAAGTCCGAACCCGTGGCCCGTTTTATGCTTGGCCACCATCATTATATTAGGGGATTGTAGTGGTGACATACGAATTCTCCAGTAATATGCTTATAAAATACGTGACAGCGAATTAGATATCATAATTTCAATAAAAAACAAGCATCAATTGATTTGTTTTTTGATTACATAAAATAAAAGAGCAGACAGTAACGCTCCCCCTATGGCGAGAATGCCAATTAAAGGCCCGGTACCGACACCCCCATCACCATTACTTTTTTCAAGTTCGGCCTGAATATGGGTGGATTCCTGCCTGATCAAATTGACATCAAGGCTGTGATATAAGGAGTGTGACCGGTTACGCAGAGAAAACAGCCTTTTTTCAAGAGTATCCGTCACGATACCCTGACTTTTCAAAACCTTGATTCTTTTATCGATGGCTTGAAGCATCCCGTCGGTCTTCACCATGGCAGTTCTGATTTGGCGAGCCTTATCAAACGTATGGCATGGAGTACAGTTTTTTTGACTAATGAGATCCAGTGATGCCCTGATTACATTATGACTGCCGTGACACGTCACACAGGTTGGACCGCCCCGGCCAAGGGCTCTCCCGTGCGCGCTGTTCATGTAGTACTTGACAACACCCATATGACAACCACCGCAGATAGTCGGTATTGTTGTCGGCAGTGGCACACCACGGTAGCCCCGCGCCGGACTCATTGCATTTGCTGAATCCATTGGATCGCCGCCATGACAGGCATTGCAGGTAATTCCGTGTTCGGCATGGATACTGTCTTGCCAGAGCCTGACCGGCTGGCTTAATTGTCCGTTCAGTGCGGCATGGCACTGAACGCACACAATTACCTGCGAACTCACCGCGTCGGCCCGGTTTGGCGGTATAAAACAGACCGCAAGCAGTGTCAGTACAGCGACCCATTGCCTCATGAGTAATAACCCCACACCGTCATACCTAACCAAAGGAGAATCCCTCCAATGGCACAACGGATAAAAACCGGCCGTTTGAGCGGGTGTTTCTCAGCGCCACGGTCAAAAAAAGGCAAGAATGCCAAAAAGGCCATGGCTACGCCCTGTACGGTGATACCGATGATTTCGCTGGGGAACAGTTTCAGGGTTTGATAGTTGGCCAAAAAGTACCATTCCGGCTTGATGTGCGAAGGTGTGACTAAAGGGTTGGCCGGCACATAGGAGGTTGATGGTATAAAGAGATTGGGGAAGAAAAAAACAAACACAAACAGGCAGGCAAAGTAAAGCGAGATCGATATCATGTCCTGAAGAAAGAAGTTGGGAAAGAACGGAATGCCTCCCGGATGCTCCTCATAAACGAATTTCTCATTTTTCCACTGGTTTGTGCTGTCATCAAGGCCAAACGGAGGCGTGGAGACTCCGGTGCGCTGGATCAGGAAAAGATGGACTCCAATCAGGATGGTGATAACGGCGGGAAGCAAACCTACGTGCAACGTAAAAAAGCGACCGATGGTGTGAATCCCGACCTGTTTGCCCCCACGCAGCATCTCAACAAGGCTCTTGCCGACAAAAGGGATGGAACTTACACAGTCGGTGGCAACGGTAGTAGCCCAGAAGGAAAGCTGGTTCCAGGGGAGCAGGTAGCCGGTCAGAGAGATCCCCATCGCCAGGAGGAGAAGAATAAAACCGGTGAGCCAGTGTAGTTCGCGGGGGCTTTTGTAGCTCCCCATGAAAAGGACGGAAAACATATGGAGCAGGAGTACCATCAGCATCATACTTGATCCGACTGCATGAAACAGACGTACCAGCCGGCCAAGCGGGATTTCTTCCATGATAAACGCAACACTGGTAAAGGCTTTGTCTATGTCCGGGACATAGTACAGCATGAGCAGCAACCCGGTCACTATCTGCAGGGAAAAAATTACCAGCAGTACACTGCCCAGAGAGTACCAGGCGTTGATGTTGGGGGGTAAAAGGTAGCCGGAGCGCTTTTCGCTTACTATCTCGCGCATGCCGAGGCGTACGTCAATCCAGTCATAAAGGTTCTTAAAGAAATCCATCGAAGTCAGCCTTTTATCGTATCATACCCGGCACGCTTGCATCAGCCGAGAGTGACGACGTCGTTTGTTACCGTGAAAGGAATTTTGGCCAGAGCCCGAGGCGGCGGACCGGAGATCACCTCACCATCCGGGGTAAAATACCCGGCATGGCAGGGACAGAGAAAATCCTGTCGCTCTTTTTCCCATTGGACAATACAACCGAGATGAGGGCACACGGCAGAAAGGGCCACCAGGCTGCCGTCCTGCTTTCTGACCAGCACCGCCGCGGAGCCGCCAAGTTCAAAGAAGACAGCGCTGCCAACCGCAATGTCTTTCAGAGAGAGAGTCGTTTTACCTTTACTGTTTTTGTCGGCAGGTGGAATCAGGTAATAACGAAAAACCGGATAGGTAATCGCAGCAAAACCTGTAATGGCAAGAGCGGCAACTCCTCCGAGGCAGATACTGATGAATTTTCTCTTGCTTTCGTCCACTCAATACTCTCCTTCTACATCACACCACTAACCAGTTTTAAAGCGAGCATTAATAGACATATCGCAATTGCCCGCTTGATAAAACGGGGACGGGTCCGTTTGGCCAGCCGTGCTCCGAAATACGCTCCGAGAATAGCGCCGACTCCAATAAAAATAGCAAAGTCCAGGTCAATCTCATGCATTCCGGTAAAAATTATAACAGCAAAAAGACTTGTGATCGCAAGGATGAAATGTGACGTTGCCGTCGCAATATGAACCGGCATGCCAAGAACCGAGTACATCAAAGGCACATGAATAATGCCGCCGCCAATACCAAACAGGCCGGAAAAAATTCCGGTAAAGAAGCTGCCCGCAAGTCCTATGGACATATCCGGCGCATATTCATGCGTTTCACCATCAGCGTCAACAAGCGTCCGCTCTTCCGGCTGCTCAAGCGCCTTTGTCCGAACAATGGATATATCCCGTTCCGTAAACAAGTGAATAGACAAGAGAATGAGAGTAATACTGAAAAGTATTGAAAAACTGGTAAAGGTAAAATGCTGCGCGATAACAGCACCGATCAAAACTCCCGGTACGGCTGCGGTAGCGAATTTGAGACCAATCTCGTAATCTATCCGTTTATGAGTAATATAGGAGAATGTCCCAGATAGTGCATTCATAAAAACAGCGGTAATCGAGGTACCGATGGCCAGCTGAGGAGAAAAATTAAAGAATATCATCAGCATCGGCACATGAATAAAACCTCCGCCGGCGCCGATAAGCGTACCAATAAGTCCGACAGCACACCCGAAGATAATCAGAAGCAGTGCTTCAGGAAGGTCGGTAACAACTGCATGCCCATCAATTTCAACCGGAGCGGCAAATGCGTTCCCGGCGATCAGGAGAAGTATGAGCATCAAAATCAGATATTTTTTCATGGCACTGCATTTCCCATTCTCTTTACGGAACTATGTGCGTTAATACTGTGCTGAAAATACCTGGTTGCTTCAACTTTTAACGAGTCAGAGGTGAATCTGTCAGGATGGAATGCAACTTTAAAAAATTTGAACGAACGCTCAACAGCTGCAGGATCGGAATTGTCGTTAACCCGTATAAAATGTAACCAGGTCTCGGCAACGCTATCTGGCTTCACCGACTGGTCCAGGGATGAGACCAGATGAATATCACCAAGTTCGGTAAGTTTTTCGTATATATCGACTATTTTTATACACAATTCGTAGTGAGAAAACTCTCCCCGTTTAAGCTCGGTTTCTACCAACCCGACCTCCCGGCGCAACACATCAGCGGCAAAGAGGAGTTGAGGGTCATGGACATCCGTCAGCACATTCAAGCGTGCCTGTAAATTCTTTACCAGAACAGAGAACGCAGCCTTCTTGTCCTCTTCGGAAAAGCGGAGTTTCATGCGCAATTCACTCAACTGTTTGTCAGGAGAATTCTCTTCCATAGCAGCGATGCGATTTCGTAATATGCCGATTTCTTTATGTAGAGCAGATGTACTCTTATTGAGTTCTGCAACGGACAGATCACGATTTTTAACATCTTCTTCCAGCAGTGATTTTTCCGCGTCAAGCAGGCGGATCGTTTCCACGTTGCCTTCAAGGCAGATGTACTTACAGATCAGCAGGGCCCCGAAAAACGTGGCAACGACCACTCCGTAAAGAAATGACACCGATACAAGGCAGCCCGGCATAAGAGCATTGTATTGCAGGGCTGTAAATATCCAGATGGCTGTAATAAAAGCCGAAGCATATGCAAGTATATCTGTGTATCCTGATGTAATGAACCGGTAGAGCATATACATTCCGACTATTACGGTTCCGGCTTGGCAACCGGCCCCAGTTTGTTTTTCATGCCGTTGAACAGCCGTTTAAGACCAAATCGGGCACTTCTTATTTTGTTTCTAAAGCCTATGTCATAGACGGCAATTGTACCGGATGAATAATGCACATACGCAGCTGAGCCATCCGGACTGATGGTAACATCGGAAACCGGAGTCGTTTGATCAATCGACGTGATGATTTTCCCGGAAGAGAGTTCAATGAGAACAACTTTCTGAGTATCAAGGAGAAAAAGCCCCCACTCACCGTGCGATTCTACATCAAAAGCAACAATACCCTTCGTATCGAGCGGGTAAAACTTTTTTCCATTCTGAGCGGCAGTTACAACAGAGACACCGCCGGCGGAGACCCAGGCGAAGGTTGTTCCGTCCAGATTTTTCTTGAAGAGGAGCGGCGTAACCGGGTCAAGCGTTCCTGCCACACTCCGTTTTTGCAAGTCAAACAGTGAGAGTGAATCGGACTGAATTACATACTGCCCGTTGCCATAATAATAAGCCCGCGAAGCCGGGTTGTTTTTTTGTAGAATGGCGACAGAATTTCCGTCTTTCATGTCGATTACTTTTATGTATGTTTCAGCGGTAGCAAGAATATATTTCCCACCCGGATGCGGGTCCAAAGACCATATCGGCTCCGGTTCCTCAATCTGCAGCTTCTGAGTTCCGGTTGCAGCATCGAAGATACCAATGCTTCCGGTGTGCTCGGCAGTCATACCTCCGGCAACAACAAGTGAAGTAGCCGGTACAAAACGCACCGACAACGCCTGAAACCCTTCACCGCCGTCAATTTCATGAAGCGGGACAGTATCGGGCAGTTGCCAGACCATAATGACATCGTCCGCGGCAGCTACAGTCAGGTTATGCGCAGGACTGTAATCTACCGTTACCTGTCCGGTAAGCCCGGTTAAAAGTACATTCGGCCTTTTCGAAAGAGAGGGAGGCTTGACATTGTTCTTCCTGCCCACACTCTTCGACGTCTTTGCTGCGAATAGTGCCGGCAAATCAAAATTGGCGGCAACAAAGAGAGCTACCGCCAAAAACAGAATAAAAAATAAATATTTGACTATCTGTTTCATTTTACTGCAACTGGCTTGACTGCCTTATCCGCAATGAAAGTTGGAGCATGTCTGAAACCAAGCGGAAATCCGAAGAAAAAACCGGGAACCAGTTCAAGGCTTGTATTGTAAAGGTTGGCAGCCGTATTATATTTTGCCCGTGCAACCGCAATCCTCGTCTCGGTGTTGGCAAGTTCCGTCATGAGATTCTGATACGTAATTGATGATTT
The DNA here is from genome assembly GCA_903930585.1 of uncultured Geobacteraceae bacterium. Classification (GTDB taxonomy): domain Bacteria; phylum Desulfobacterota; class Desulfuromonadia; order Geobacterales; family Pseudopelobacteraceae; genus JACRCG01. Next base: position 6,739 of record CAIYZD010000157.1, read on the forward strand.
AAGATCAGGATAATTCTCCGCTACCGCCTGAAATTTGGAGATTGCCGTCTTGAAGTTGGTGAGTGTCTGCATATCAAACGGTTGCGAGGTACCATCAGCGGTCAAATCCTTCAATGAACCGAGAGCACTCCGGACATCGGCGGCATGTACAAAAACCCGCCCCTCATATGCCATATATTCGGAAACAGCCTTGACAAGTCCCGGGATAAGATCGTTTCTGCGCTGCAGCTCAGCTTCAATTTGCGCCGCCTCAAGCCGAACCAGGTAAGATTCAGTGGTGAAATAATTATAGTAATATACACACCCGCTCAAAATCACTATGGCAAATGAAACCATCGCTATCTTTGCCGCTACAGTCTGCTTATCCCAGTACCTGCTCCTTATTTTTGCAAGTTTCAGTTGCTTATCCTTAACCATCACAGGTTTCTGTGTGATAAGCCCCAGTTCCTTGGCATATAATTTTTCTATAACCTCTTTCAATGGCGTATTACCCTTTAACTGTCAGGAATATGGAATTTCCTGATCGAATGACATCCAGTACAAAGCCACTCTTGATGTTAACTCTATTTGCCTGTTTAATGAAGTCTTCCAGGTTTTCTACTTGAGCACCGTTCAAGGCTTTGATGATATCACCGCTTTTCAACCCGTTAGCAGCCAGAATGCCGCTACTTTTCTGGACATACACTCCCGTTTTTGTAATTGCCGTAACAGCCGGAAGCAGCGGGGTAATACTGGCCCCCAGAGGCCACTGATACGCTCCGGCCACCTGCGGTGCGGCGCCTTGCTGTTTCATTTGCCGGGTAATACCGGTTTTAACTCTGACACCATGACGCGTACCGTTGCGCATGAATATTAGTTCAAAAGTACGACCGAGGTTCGGTGATGAAAGCAACGTGCTGAAGACGGCGCCATTTAGAATTTTTCTGCCGGAGATACGCAGAAGAATATCGCCACGCTGGATGCCGGCAACACTCGCCGGTCCACCCTGAACAACACTTGTGACAAGAACGCCCTCTGGATGCAGCATACCGGCCTGACGGCAGATTATGTCATCAACATCTACAAGTGCAACACCTATCAAAGGCTCGTTAAACGTGGCCTGCTGGCCGGCGGCGGTAAATTGGCCATTGCCGGTCATCGGACCACCGTTTGTTCGCCCGAAAAGGCCTCTCCCCCTGCCGGCGCCGGCGCCAATATGCAGACCGAGACCGTTCTGCTGCTGCAGCAGTGGGTCAACATTGACCGCTACGCCAGGATTGTTTTGCTGCATGAGAAATGGATCGGTATTTATCTGTACGCCACCCTTTTGCTGCATGAGAAATGGGTCGGCATTTATCTGTACGCCACCCTGCTGTACAATTTGCGGATGACAATTAAGACAATTTCCCCTCGGTGTGTGTGGTGGAGTAATCACCGTTCCGTTCGGAAGACGGAAGGTGTTGGTTTCCGGCATATACGCAACCGCTGCACCTGCCGGCTCACCCATCTGCGGATGGCAGTCAAGGCACTTGCCAAGCTGACCATGTGGCGCAGTAATCATTTGCCCCCCGGGAAGACGGAAGGCGTTACCAACCTGACGCCCCTGGTTGGTCCAGGCAACAAGCTGGCCGTTTACCGCTCCGGTAGCAGTGTTATTAAAATCGACGACGCCACCAACGAGATCGGCAGCCCGGTTAACAGGAATCGCAAAACCAATGCCATTGAAGACACCGGTCGGGGCATAGATTGCGGTGTTGATGCCGATGACTTCGCCTCGGACATTAATCATCGGACCACCGCTGCTGCCGCGGTTAATGGACGAGTCCGTCTGGATGAGGTTTTCATAGACGGTGTCGCCGACCTGCAGAGTACGGTTACGACTGCTGATCATACCGGAGGAGACACTCTGTTCAAAGCCGAAGGGACTGCCGATGGTCAGTACCATATCGCCGGTTCTGGCGGCATCGGAGTCACCAAGCGTAGCATGCGCAAAGGGACCGTTCCCCTGAATGCGCAGCAGCGCCATGTCGGTGCGCAGATCGCCCTTGACCATCTTGAGCGGGTATTCCATTGCCCCGCCCGGGCCGTAAACCGTTACTTTCAACGCTTCCGCTCCGGCGATGACATGGTAGCTGCTTAAGACATACCCTCGTGGGTCGATGATGACACCGGAGCCGATTTTGTTGAATGCCACGTCAGCGGGTAACTGGTCAACCATTCCCTGATTGGCGGCCATCGGCACATTTTTCATGGCGGCGTCAATACTGACGACTGCCGGCCTGACCGCGTCAATAATACTGTGATAGGAAGTCTGGACATCACCGACCGCTCCCGGCGCCTGAGCAGCCTGAATGGCATAGGGGCTCCCGGCAACCTGAAGTCCACCGGGTACGCCCGTATTTTTAGCGTTCTGACCTTTGGTAAGGAAGTTGTTAACGTAACCTTCCTGCTGAGAACCTTCGTAAAGTGCCCACACGATGGTAAAGACAGCCATCGCCACCAGTGTCCATATCCACGGTTTGTAGTTTTTGGAACACTTCTGGTCAGGTTGCTGAACAGTACTTTGCGTACTTTCAGACATTTTCTCTGATGACATCAGCGACTCCTATTCATCTTGCTTTCGAGTTGAGGGTTCGGCCTCTTCAGCCGTATTCTTTTTGACTTTAAAAGATGTGCGGATACCGGTGTTTTTGATGCCTGCCAACAGTGCTATGGCACCGCCGCCGATGAGCAGCAGCGGCAGAATGGCGATCAGGACGTCAACCATGTACCACCAGTATTTTACAAGGCCCCAAAACCCGAGACTCAGTGAAATCAGTCCAAATACAATACTTAACATACCGTCTCCTGTGTATTTAATCGATATTTTACGCCTGACCGAAGCATACCATCTGTCTGCAATTAGCTGTTTTTATGTTCCATTTCAAGTGATTTCTTGAAGTATTTTACCGCCTCATCGCGCAACCCTTTTGCTTCATAGGCAAAACCGAGGCTCTGGTACGCTTTGACAAAGTCCGGTTTAAGCTGAATTGTTTTCAGGTACGCTTTAATGGCAGCGTCGTGGTCACTTCTGGCATCGGCAATGAGGCCGACTTTGTAGTACGCATCTGCATATCCGGGATTCAGAGCAATTGCCCTGTTTAGTGCAATAAGCGCTTCGGCGTTACCATCTGCGGAAAAATGGACAGAACCAAGCAGATAAAATGCCTCAGCAATGTTCTCGTCCAGAAGGGTTACCTTGCTCAATATCTCAAGCGCTGCGCTGCTCTGACCAAGCCGGGTGTAAATTTTCCCAAGCTTGAAGAGCACGTCAACATTGTTCGGGTCAACCAGAATAATTTTTTGATAGGCCTTTATGGCGCCGTCATAGTTTCCTTTTTTCTCAAGGTCTTCACCAAGCTCTTTGTGAATTTCTTTGGTACTCTCCGGGTCTATCTGAAGCAGATTATTATACGCATCAATAGATTTATTGATTATTTTTTTGGCATTTATGGTAACCGCTTTTACAAAAAACTGGAGTTCACTGTTGTCAATTATTCCCATGTAAAGTTACTCCTTTTGTATAAATATTCTACATGATTCTGCACAGACTCTTTTTATTCAGCCAGATGTCCCACAATCAGTAATACCAACCATACAAGAAAAATTGTTTGTTGGGTATGAATAAGCCGCATCTGCTTTTTGGTATCACTGTTGAAGCTCTTCGATCGCATCAATATTCCGGCAAGAGTCAGCCAGACCGTAACAAAAAGGCTTGCATACAGAAAAATATTACGCTCATCGGAAAAATACGCATGTATAGTCATTGCTATAAATGCAAATATATTAATGTTCATATGTAAGTCAAGATATTTTTTAAAGAATATGGCCACATCGCGCGGCCAGGGCCTGAACTGGTTGGCAATCAGTCTGGCCGGATAGTAGGCATTTGCGAATACAAAAAGAAATAGACAGACTATACCAAAAAAATCGCTTATTGCTTCTTTATTCATCACGAAAAGATGTCCCCTTACGGTTAATCAACCGGGTACGTTGCTACAGATATGCCACTAATTCCGTCTACTCCGTTCATAATCGCTTCCCGAACATTTTCGGTTATTCCATGTACTTCCAGAACAGATATTTTATTTGAAACCGCAATCTCAAGATCAACCCAGCTTTTTTGCCCCATTCTACGGGTCTTGATCGATTTTACCCCGGCAACGCCTTCAATCGACAGGCTTGCAGCACTGATTTCCTCTATGACGGTCTGATCGACGGACATGTCGATCAGACCGTTTATTCCCTGCAAAAACAGTTCAACGCTCATATTAAAAATGAAGAGCGAAACGATGACGGCAGCTATGGTATCGGCGTTGGGATACCCAAGCTTTGCTCCAATCAGACCGAGCAGAACGGCAACAGAGGTTATACTGTCCGCCTTGCTTTCATTTGCATCGGCTAGCATAGCCGGACTGGAAAGCTGGGTACCGGCACAGGTATTGGAAACGTACATAAGATAACTGAAACAGAGAGAAATAACCGTGGCAAGTAACGCCGCATTGCCCGGCATATCGTGAACCCCTTCCTTGAAGGTTTTCAGGGCATCAACAAAAATTGAACCGGCACCGGCAAACAGAAACAGACTTGCACAGATCGTACTGAAGTACTCTATCTTGCCGTAACCGTAGGGGTGTTTATCATCGTGAGGTTTATCGGCGACCTTGAGCGCAACCAGGATAAACAGCGACGACATGGCATCAGCGGCAGAATGAACACCATCCGCTACCAGTCCCTTACTCCCGGTAAGTGTTCCAACCATCACCTTGAACAGAGCCGCAAGCGTATTGCCAAAGAAGCTCCAACGGGGTGAAGTCTGCCCACATTTTAAACATTCGGTATACTTCATGGAACCTTGTCTGTTGAACGTTTTTCGTTTCTCAGGAACTTTTCACCGGCGCCTTCCTGAAATGGATGGGGGTGAAAACCGAGGAGTCGTGCAAATATTTTATATGGGAATACATTTAAAAGCGTATTAAATTCACTAACTTTTCTGTTATATGCAAGCCGGGCATTTATTACCCGCAATCCTGAAGCCTGCATATCCTCAATCAAGGCAACGTAAGGAATCTTGCTTTTCAACGACGGATACTTTTCCTTAAGGCTATCGATCTCGCTCAACAGTTCAAATATGGGATTACTTTTTTCGAGTCGCGTCTTGTTGGTGCCCGGAGGCATTTTCAGAGCATTCAACTCGACCAGATGTGTAAAAATCTTTTCCTCAAGGCTGTTATACTGTTTTACCGCTGCTCTTGCTTTCGTAAGCAGGTCTTCGCGACGTTTAATTTCAAGTTCCAGCAAACCCGAAGCCGTAAAAAGTTTATGCTGTTCTTCAACAAATATATTGTTTGCATGTCTGGCAAGCAGATAAAATACTATGAGTACGGCAACCAGCAGTATTACGTAACGATTTCGGGTTGGCATCCGGCTTCATCCAGGTTTTCAGGGGAATCTTCCCAAGTGCTGAAGTATTTTCTGGCTTGGTTGCCAATCAACATCGTTGAAGCAATATTTAATGAAGCAGAAATCGGTACACCCAGAAACGGAATGAGCCGGTATGCTTTTCCCGCAAATCTTGGCGCGAGCTTCGCCGATACATCCAGGGCAGAATCCGGAATTCCCTTGCGAAGATAGACAACGGACAACTCGTCAACGACTCCGCGTAAAGTCCGCACAGCGATCCCTTTTGCCGCCTCAGCGCTACCGGAAAAACCGAGTAGTGCCAACGAGACCGCCATTAGCTCATCTTCATCCATCTGAACGTCGTAGGCGATTGAAATGGCATAACAAAGCTCTATCTGCGTTCTTACCAGATAGGCAAGATCAGCCGTTATGCCGACCAGCAACGTCCCAAGCAGACCAACCCCCGGGATCGCTGCCGGTACACTGGCTAATCCACCAAAAGCTGCCGTTTTAAAGGCTGCGCGCTTAATCAGCCTGCTACTGACTCCATAGGAAACATACCGACGCGGCTTGCCGCCATGCTCCAGATCATATTCACGTTCCATTGCCCGAACTTGCAGCCGGATAGCGGGAAGTGACTTTCCGGTCAGCATGAGTATGTTAGAGAGCCAGCCGTTGTCAGTCATGGAACGTACGGTTCAAAAATAACGTTTACGATGGTGTTATTACCCAGAGCTTCCTGGATTGATTCCTTAACATGCATGACAATGAGATACGCTTCCTGGTGGCTCAAGGCATGGTCGATCTTGATCGTAAGATCAATCGAAAGGCCTTGCCCCAGTTGGCGGGCAACAACCTTGGAAACCTTGCGGACACCGGGAACCAAGCGGACAATCGACTCGATCTGTTCCACTGTTTTGGCAGGTAATGCAGAATCAAACAACCCCTTAAGGGATTCTCTGAGCATATCGGAGCTCATGCCCATCAGACAGACCGCCTCAATAAGGGCCACCAGCGGGTCAAGAAACAGCAAGCCGAGAAAACGTGCCCCCAGTACTGCAACCGCAACCATAATCGAAGATATGGCGTCGGAATGATTATGACGGGCATTGGCAAGCATTGACGGACTATGCAGTTTGTCACCGACACAGCGCAGATATTCCGACAACTTGAAATTGGCAATGACCGATATGAGTGCCGCCCAGACGGCGATCAGCTTGGGTGCACTGCCGTAACCTTTAAAACTGTGCAAAATGTCAACTATCGAATGTATAAACAGGAATATCGTTGAAATGATGAGGCCGGCACTAATAAGGAACAGGGCGATATATTCAACTTTCCCATGTCCGTACGGATGCTGTTCATCGGCAGGTTTTCCTGAAACCTTGATGCCGATAACGACAACCAGTGCGGCGATAAAATCTTTGAACGAGAAAAGCGCATCACCCAGAATAGCTTTACTGCCGCTGACATAGCCGATAAAAGCTTTAAAGAGAGCCAGGAAGAGGTTTGCAAATACGGCAGCCCACCCTGCCTTTTTCTCACAGGCAACGCACTCTTTAAAATCGTTTCCGTTACCCGCACACTGACTTAAAGAAGTACGTGACATTTAGAACATGCACCCCTGTTACCATGCGGCGGAGGAGTTCCTTTTTTGATATTTGGCGCCGTCTTGGCCAGAATATCGCCCATATCTTTGGCCATCTGGTTGAGATTGATCGTACCCGGTGCGATCGTATGGCACTTGTCGCAGGGGCCGTAATATCCATGCGGCGCCCTGTCGGTTGCCAGTATCATCGGTGCTCCCTCAATCTGGGCAAAACCAAGTTCATCAGGACTGTTTACGATGATATTTCTGTGGCCGCCACGCCTGTAGATGGTTACCTGTGTCTGGTTAAGCTGGGCTACCTGTCTGGTTGCATTTTTGAATGACTTGAGGTCGCTGACACTGTTGCCGTTAACAGCGGTTATCACATCTCCGGCCAACAGACCGGAATCTGCTGCAACCAGTGTTACTTCATCAACAAAGACACCGGAGATGTTGGCGGGTATATTATTCGCTTTCGCCACTGCCGGCACCAGTGGCCCCGCTTCGAGGCCGATCCAGTGAGCCTCTATCCATGTTTTCCCCAATGCGCCGCCTGCAACCGGCACAACATTCTGACCTGAAAAACCGTACGGATACGGAAGCTGAGCTTGTTGAATGTTTGGATCCTGTTGGACATTCGGATCGGGCTGACGACTCAGGCGCGGTTTCCTCGCGCGCTGCATAAACGGATTCTCTTCCTGCATTGCCAATGGATTCTGCCGATTCTGCTGATTGAAAAATTGACTGCCATTCGGAACGTTCATCTGTCCCGGATCCTTACCCATGTTGAAAGGGTTTTCCTCTTTCATTACAATCCCTGCAACAGGAGTCGTGACATTCTGATTGACAGGGGGGGCATTCTGTTGAGCGATCTCGTTTTCCGCTTCCAGAGCTTCCCTTTTCCTGACCGGTCCATCGGTAAGATAAAAAAAGTACACATAGACAAACGATCCGATCATCACCAACAGAAATATCGGGTTAGCAATGAAATTAAGCTGCTTCATGAGCCTTGCTTGCTGCAGTTTCGTGAGGAACTCCGCACATGTCATCGATCTTGCTGCTTGCAAACTCTTCGACTTTCTGAATCAATTCAGGGTTTGTTCTGTTGATCAATTCATAGATAACTGCACCAATGAAAATACCGGAGAACACTCCAATTAGAACTTTACTCATTTTTTACCCCTTTTCCACACAGTTATTAGTGCACTCACACTGACTTTTCTTTACGTTGAACGGATTCCGTATATTATTTTTTTCAGCCATGAGCCCGGCAATATCGTTATCAATACTGTTCAGTTTGGCTATCTGTTCCGACAATAGTGTATCTTTTGATAAGTCGGCTGTCTCCTCTTTTATCAGCACCGTAACTCGTGCTCCGATACTCCCTGATATCAGATCCCTTTTATGCTGGAGCATTTTAATATCATACGTCAAAAAGAGTGCTTTTGAACTATCCGTCGCAGCATCGGCAGTGTGATGGACTAAACCGATAAAATGGTCACCAATGTGCTTAAGATTATATCTCCAATTAAATGCCATAATTCATACTCCTTTACAATACAAAATTACTGCCTGAGCCTGAGAAAGGGTTATTACTCAGCAGAGTGTTGATTCTTCCTGCCGGCTTTACGTACCGATTTACCCGCAAACAAAACGGCAACAGCCAGTAATACTCCAGCCAGCATACTTGTAACTATTATCGTGCTCAGTCCGACCGGGTGCGGGTCCCCGAGAATAATTTTGACCGGGACGGGAGCACTGTTCTGATCCAGAAAAATAACAACAAGGAACAGTCCGATAACAATTGTAAAAAATAAAACTTTTTTTTGCATACGTATCAGCCGACCCTTATTATCTATCAAGCCATATACAGCGGTCCTGCCGTGAATATCTCCGTCAGTCTTTCTTTATACCTTTCAAAAAACCGAAGGCCCCGCCAGTCAAACCAAGTGCCTTTAACACCAGCAGCGCCGGAACGGCAACTTCGGCGGCAGCCGCAATGACGACCAAACCTATGCCGGTAGCAATACCAACTCCCAAACCGGCAGCTGTTTTGCCGACAATCATGCAGGCGGTGTGAATATTTTCTTCTGTCGTTGTGGACGCACAGCAGTTGCTGACACCTAGCGACCTACTCTCACTATTTTTTGTCGATGTTGTAGAATCCAATGCCGTCTCCTTCTGTAAATAATTTTCAGATCTTGCATCTATGCAGTAAGCATCAGAATATGTTCCAGCCGCACCTTGTCACCATATTCAAGCAGTCTGGCCTTGTATTCAAGTAATTTACCCGTTTCTTTCAGACATATCCCGGTTAAAATATCACTCAGGCTGGATATATCGTCGAGATAAATGAACGTGCCATCCGTCTCGCTGGCCATCCAGCGGAAACTTGATTCGGTTTCATGGATGTTGTTGCACAGGATAGGATAAATCTTTATGCCTTTATTTTTGAGGGCTTCGACTTCTTTCCGATAATCTTTCATCCGCGTACATGCTCTGAAGCTGTCGATAACACCATGCGCCGGCTTATCTCCAACCAGAACGACGGCCTTTGGTGTTTGTGCCCCCCCCCAGTTCAAATTTACCGCTTCGTATAAAGCACACTCGACAGCTTCCGCTCCGTTCCCACCCACTCCAATATGCAGGTCCGGTGACCGAAGGAATTCAACCAGTTCTCTTTTATCAAACGTGAGAGGCAGCATTTTGGTCAGATAAAATTCATCCTCCCCCTCGTCACCATGGTCCTTATAGGCAATTATTCCCATTCGCACGCCCTGGGAAAATTCAAACACATCTTCCATTATCTTGAGAATATTATCCCTTACTTCATGAATATAGGACTCCATGCTGCCGGTTGTATCAATGACAAAAACCACATCAAGTGTAGATTCCACAACGAGACGACCACTTTTCAGATGCTGTTCCCGCTCGCTCATCTCCTTAAACAATTTGGCTTTTTTGGCTTGTACAGTTTCCATGTTACCTATTCTCCGGCAATAGTTTTATTACGTTCGCAATCTATATTAGATGAAGCGAATTTGTTATACAATTATTACCGCTCCGACATCAAGACAAACATTAAAGCACAGAATATCCAGATTCAGTCGTTCTAATGAGCAGACTACACACTACCTGCGCTTTTTGGATGTGTCTTTCTCCAGAGGGGCGGAAGACGTTTTCTCATCAGAATTACCCGATTTTCTCCTGAAACTTTGTTTTTTCTGGTATGTTGATTCATCCGTTCCTGTCTGTTCCGTGACGGAAGTCGCTTCGAGGTCATATTCTTCATCAACAGAGGCGTTCTCTTCACTGCCACCCGTATCCCCTGCTGATTCTGACAGCGCCTCCTCATGCGTTACTTCCGGTGTATCGCCCGTTGCATTCCCGGTACTCGCTTCCTGAAACTCAGGCAGTTTTTCAATGACATTCTCGACCTCGGGTGCGCTGACATGCTCTTCAATACCCTCGCTGGCCACCTCTTTCGGAACGACAGGTACCGGTGTAAGAATGGAAAATTCGTTCCTGTATACCCTTGTACGAAACACCGGTTCTGATTTATCTGCGTAAAACGAGCTTATCCGGGATGCCGGAAAACTGGAAGAGTACACAGAAGCGGTGTCAGATGATTCGGGCTGCGCGACCGGGTCCACAGACACTGTCAGCGGCTCGTCAGCAACTGCTTCTATAGCCGGCTCCGATGAAGTTTCCGGACCCTCCTGTTCCTCTGACGAGGTAGCTGCTTCAGAGATGACGGTATCGATTTCCGTACTTTCACTATCTGATTCTGAAGAAATGTCCTGTTCCACTATTACCGGCAGATTCTCCGGAGCGGCAATCGTATCGGCGGCCATATCGTCTTCCTGCCGTTCTGACGCCTCTTCAGCCTCATACTCGGGAACGACGGGAGGTGGTTCCAACAGATCGTCAACAGAAATCGTTGTATTACCCGGTTCGTCACAAGGTACTGTTGTCTCGTCACATACGTCCGCCGTCACTATCGGATTTTCTTCCGGCGCAACTTCTTCCGATGCTGCTTCTTCCGATGCTGCTTCTTCCGATGCTGCTTCTTCCGATGCTGCTTCTTCCGATGCTGCTTCTTCCGATGCTGCTTCTTCCGATGCCGTTTCCTCTGCAAGGGTGGTCACGGCCTGCTCGCCTTCAGCACCTTCAGAAGCATCCTCAATCACATTATCAGTTTCCGGAATATCGGCGCTATCGATTGCGACAACCGGTTCCGGAGTTTCCTCCTGATTCTCCTGAACAGTGGAGTCTGCTTCGGGTTCCGGACTGCCGTCATCGCCCTGAATCTTGCCCTCTTCAGCTTTCTGGGCATCAGTGGCCTGAATGTCACGAACAACCGCCTCCACATCTTCTTTCGTTGGAGGCTGCAGCGTTGGAACGGGAATCTGGCTCTGTTTCCTTCTGTCGCTTCCGAACGCGGCATTGTCAGGCGTTTCGCAACTCGGAGCAGATATTTCAGCACCGGTCTCTGTCACACTCTGTGCGGCAGGAGATTCCTCTTCAATAGCATCATCAACTGAAACCGGCGCCACCACTTGCTCTGCTTCAGCCACAGTCTCAGCCACAGTCTCAGCCACAGTCTCAGCCACAGTCTCAGTCGCGGTTTCAGCCTCGGTCTCAGCCACAGCCTCAGCCACGGTTTCAGCTACGGTCCCAGTCCCGGATTCAGTTACAGTCGTCACGGCAGCACTTATTGGCTTTTCCACTTTCTTCACATCAGATGCAGCGGCTTTAGTATTGTTCAGAGCGGCGGTTGCAGCTTTAAGCTCCTTAATTTTTGCAAGCAGGGCAATTACCGGTGCAGCGGTGAGGGCATCATCCGGATTCGGATATTTTGCCGATTCCTTTGCAACATCGATATACAGATTTTGAATTTTCTTCTCATGTTCAGCCAGTGCACGCCCACTATTTGATTTATCGCCAGGCAGATAGCCGGTAATAGTATTTGATAGCGCCTGTATAAAAAACTTTCCGACTCCGGCAGATTCCGGCTGCGCTTTCTTCTCCCCAGACGCTGCGGGCTTGGGTTTCGGCTTGTCAATCTTTGGCTTGGCCAGAGCGGCTATTTGAAGTTTTAAAGCGTCATTTTCTGATTTGAGCTCATTTATTTTCGTGACAATGCCGGCAACTGCTGCGGAAGTTGCGGCAGCGCTCGGATCGGCTTGTTTTGCCGCCTCCCTGGCAAATTCACCATACAGACCCTGCAGTTTCTTTTCGTTGGCATAAATCCTGTTCTGCAAAGCCGCTTTTTCGCCCGGCAGAATTCCTGACAGTGACTGAACGATACGATTGGATACGCAAGCAGATTCCTGTTGTTTCTTTTGTGCCACCTTTACGGCGTCAAGCTCGGTGATACGCTGCTTCATCAGCTCGATTTCTTTATTAAGTTCCTTGATAGCAGAGATGTAAGCTATGACGGATTCGGATGAAAGAGCTACGGCAGGGTCCGGATATTTTGACGTTTCGTTTGCAATACGAGCCGACAATTCCTGGATCTTCTTTTCAAACGCCCTGATCCTGCTGCCAAGCTTTGATTTTTCGCCCGGCGACAACGCCGACATCGTGCAATTAAAAGCGGACGAACCGGCATCAATCGCTGAAACGAGTCCCCCCCCCCCCCGCATTCAGTGCCCGAGCAATCGAGTTCAATATAAATGTATTTCGTCTTACCATTTAGTTCCTCCTTAATTATATAACGGCAAGGTGGCAATTCTTTGCACTACATATTTCATTTATTAATGAGCCTTATGCTATCAATATCGGCAACACGTTGTTTCATACGCGTGATTTCCAGTTCAAGTTCTTTGATAGTGGCAAGGTAGGCTGCTACGGCATCTGATTCAAGCGCTACTGCATGATCCGGGTATTTTGAGGTCTCTTTGGCAATTTCCACAAACAATGCCTGACTATTCTTTTCCAATTCCTTGATACTACCGTCAAGCTTTGTTCTTTCGTCGGGCAGAAACATGGATACAGTACGGTTAAAACCTTCCAGGCAGGAGTCAAGTACCGAAACAACTGCAGAACCTCCTGCATTCATGGAGCGTGCAAGAGCGCTCAATAGCCTTGTATTCCTCCTCATCGCCAATTCCTCCTCATCGCCAATTCCTCCTCATCGCCAATTCCTCCTCATCGCCAATTCCTCCTCATCGCCAATTCCTCCTCATGAGTAAGGCAATCAGCCGGCGTTTAGAGAGCTAAAAACGGAGCCCGATTCTACATCTGTTGTCAAGTTAAATTGACGGTAGCGGGGAAAAAACAGTGGCAAACGTACGAGTGTACAGTGGCCGACATGTTTTTTAAATTTTTATTTTTTCATTTTAGCTTGTTTTTGCTCAGCCCAGAACTCCTCCGGCAAATCCTTGCAATACATGAGAGCGCCATTCGCACCGGCATAGAGAGGATCGGGAACTTTTCGCACACTGCCGTATCCCAGTGATTCCGTCATATGTTTTTCCAACTCTTCACCCAGACCGATTATCTGGCTGCCACCACCTGCGAGGACGATATTGCCTTTAATCTCTTCCTGGAATTCAGGATCATATGTTGAGACCAGATACTTGATCGCATCTGCAATCTCAGGGACTATGGAGCTGCACGCCTGTCGCAATTCGTCAGTCAAGTCAAGGTCCGTAGGTTTCCCGCATACCGGTAGAGTCAAGATAAGTTTCTCGTCAGTATTGCCGATAATGCCATGTTCTTCTTTAAACGTTCTCAGCATATTTATGGTGTAATTTGCATCCGGATATTTGGCATCCAACAGGTCAAAAAAGATGTTATCGATATAGTCACCGGCTTTGTAGGTCGTCAGCTGATCTTCTTTCGTCGGATACACACCCTGCATCCTGCAGAGGTCGACCGTTCCACCTCCTATATCGATAATGAGACAATTATTCAGCAGGCCCAGGCCGTACGCAACCGAAAAAGGCTCGGAGATGACATGAGCACTTTCAAGCATTGATTCTGTCAAATCAAGCAGCGCCTGCTTATTCTGTTCGTTGGCAAGGGCTGGCGCCCCGATAACGGCCCGTATCACAAAATCCTGTGGTTTTCCCTGTGTTGCAAGGTTGATCAGATGTTTGAAGAGTATCTGTGCCACCCAGGTGATATGCTGATAGTCACTCAGGTTTTCTTCTATATGGTCAGAATACTTGAGAACCCCGCGCTCCAAGGGACGGAAGACATTACAGGACAATCTGTTTTTGATTGCATCATCGCCAAGCAGGTACTCCTTGCCGAGCAATCTCCTCGCAATCATGTCCTTCGGGAAACCTACGTAGCTTGGTACACAGGCACGCACACCATTATCAGCAGCGATTACACTGATCGAACTTCCAAAATCAATACCAACGTTCATAATTTTTGGCTCACGCATGAAAACCTCCATTTTATTGACATTATATTTACATAGTGTGTCTTAGTAAAAAGCTTCATGACCCCAGTGTCAAACATAGTGTGAAAGGTCACGTATTGAGCCGGACGGTTAAACGGTTGGTATTACCAATAACTCGGTTTTATTTTCTGGATAGGTTTATTTCACAAATTTTGGTACATGTCAACCTCCACAACCTCCACAACCTCCACAACCTC
>CAIYZD010000158.1 GCA_903930585.1 uncultured Geobacteraceae bacterium
CAAGATTAATCACAAACATGTTTCTTCGGCAGGTACGGCCTGATAACAGGCCATCGTAGGCACTTATTGGAGGTATTGCACCATGTCTCGAAAAATCGAAGAAATCAAATCACGAAAATCCAGAGCGTACAGAACCTGTATCGCCGGAATTACGGAGTCAAAAATCTTTAATTGGTGAAAGCCGGGCGAAAGTTCAAGCGACTTCAACTCGATGTTGCCGTATCTCGTGAATCAATACAGGAGAGCGGCATGGAGTGGGCAGCCGGTGAAGGTCTCATTCGCCATCCCTCTGCCCCTGCAGCAGAACCAGGCGTATCAAACGTGACACGAGCGGTCGCTGAGACCGGTGGCGGGCCGCCCTTGCCGGAAACCAGCTCAGCAGCAACAACCCAAAGATTCCTGGCGATGCTCCATACCAGACGATATGCTTTATTCATTTGTGGTGCTCCATAATCTTTTTGGTCTCTTTTGCGATGATCCTTGGCTTTGCACCAGATCAGACGGTAGGCGGGAGCGATCCATTCCGGGGGCTGAGTGTTATATGCCGCAGCCTTTAACGCTGTTGGTTCATCAGACCTCATACCAGGGTACCATTTGCAGAAGGTTTCCCGCAGCTCATCGTTCAAAACCTGCACTCGTGTCTGCAGCAACAGGTGTGCGCCGCGTTGGGTCCAACGCATTTGCTGCTTCTTCACAAAACGCTTGCTGATCACATAGTTCACAGTCGATTCGACGAATGCTATGGAAATTGTCTCACCGTGCCGGTAGCGGTCGCCGTAGTTCGGAATAAATGCCTGGTTGGCCTCAATATAGCTGCGGAATTCCTTTATCGCCTTCTGCAGTTTCTTTTTGTTGGCCGGGTTTTGTTCCAATATATCTAAATCGTCGTCCAAATCATCAATTCGTTGCAGAGCATGCATAACATTTCCATGCCAGAGATTCCATTTGGTACTTGCCAAGTGTTTCTCAATTTCTGCAAGTATAGTGACTGGTTCTGGGCGTTGCTCATCGGGTTTCAGTTCCGTCGACAGACCCTTGACCATTTGTCCCATTACGGTCAACCGCATGGTGATGTGGAACCAGTCAAGTAAATGTTCAGATTCCGGACTAAGATAGGTCTGCAGATTGCGCACGGTGTCGCCTCCATCTGACAGAAACACCACCTGCTGGTTCATTTGTAACCCTTACGATTTCGAGACCTCGTAAAGTCGGCGTTTGGGCTTGGTATCATACTTGTTGACGAATGCAAAAACCTTGGCGCCACCTTCGGTCTGTACACTCTTAGAGCTCCTTTCTATTGGTGAAAACCCCCAATTATCGACTTTTATCGCTGGAAAATGTTTTTCGTGAGGGAGAGGATTGTTCGAGGTAAATTTTTAAAAGTTGGACGAACGGTCTATCTGATCAGCTTATCAATAGCCCATGGTGATAAAAATCTGTTGACATATGATACTACATACAGTACCACTATACACATGAGCCAAGCAGAAAAAACATTACAGAAAATGCGGAACAACCTGCTCGGATGGCGCATTGAAGATCTGCAGGCCATTGCCAAACGTCACAGTATTGACTGGCGGCACGAGGGTTCAAGTCATTGCACCTTTATCGCGGCATCCGGAAAAACCTTGCCGGTACCCGCCAAGAAGCCAATCAAACCAATCTACATCACAAAGTTTTTGCTGTTATTGGAGGAGCCGTGAAAGACCTGACCAAATATCCCTTTGAACTGCGCCCACTCACCACCGAAGAAGGCGGTGGCTATCTGGTGAGCTTTCCTGATTTCAACGAATGTATAGCCGACGGTGAGACCATTGAAGAAGCCATAGCCGAAGGACAGCAGGCCCTGATATCAGTAATCGAAATACTGGAAACAAAAGGTCTGCCCGTGCCTGAACCGGGAAGTTATGGCGCTTATTCCGGAAAATTTGTCCAACGCATACCTCGCAGCCTGCACGCCCGTCTCCAGTCCCGCGCACGCCTGGAAGGGGTCAGCATCAACATGCTCGCCACAACCTACATTGCCGAAGGCTTGATGCGCAAAGCAGCTTAAAGCGGAGGCGCGATCTGCTACAGGCTGTCCTTGTAGAAAAATAATTCAAGAATATTTGCCGCACTCGGTTGCAATCTGAACTATTTCCAAATTGGAAACGGTTGCCACGTATGCAACTATTGCAAATTTTGCAACAGTTGACCTGGTTTCAGTTGTTGCGAATTTTGCAACAACTGCCGCAGCCAGAAAAATTCAGTTCGTGCATTATTTGCACATACTGTCACAGGCCGGTGAAATTAAGTGGTTCGTGCAAAATCTGCACATACCACATACTTAGCCTTCCTCAACACCAACAGGCTCAGAAACCATAACTTCCCCGCCCGTGACGATCCGGAAAAAGTTATCGCCTCCAGTGGAATTCGAACTTTCCATAGCGGTCTTCCATTGCCGCTAATCCTGCCTCTGCAAACTTTTTCCATTTGGGGCCGCGTTCTATGAGGTTTTCCC
>CAIYZD010000159.1 GCA_903930585.1 uncultured Geobacteraceae bacterium
CTCGTAATACTACGTTGACGAGAGGAACCGAGATCTTATGTGACGATCATGTCAGAACTGCATCATCTGTTTCTGATGAAGAATTATAGACTGTGACACTTAGGGCTTCTAGCGCAGTCTGTAGCTATTGCTTTGCGCTGGAAAGAGTCCTACGCCATGGGTGTAGGTCACGCACCGCTATCAAATCTATATGAGTCGGTAGTGTTCTTTTCATGGACGATAGTACTTATTTTTGTTTTACTCGACATAAAATATCGGTATCGAGTAATTGGTGCATTCGTTATGCCTTTTGCCCTATTAGGCATGGCTTGGGCACAACTTGGTATGAATACTGGTATTGAGCCGTTAGTTCCAGCCTTGCAAAGCAACTGGCTCCTGTATCACGTTGTTACCTGTTTTCTTGGTTATGCAGCCTTTGCCGTCGCTTGTGGTATCTCCATAATGTATTTGATAAAATCGAAATACAGCGAAACTGTTCCGGCAGCGGGCGAATCAAGTGCAATGGGTATGTTCCCACCAATAAAAGTGCTAGATGACCTTAACTACCGAGCTATTATGGCCGGTTTCCCGTTATTGACATTGGGTATTATTACTGGGGCAGCCTGGGCAAATTATGCGTGGGGAACTTACTGGAGTTGGGATCCTAAAGAGACGTGGTCGCTGATTGTATGGTTTGTCTATGCGGCATTTCTGCACGCTCGAATCACCAAAGGTTGGGTAGGAAAACGTGCCGCGTGGCTTTCTGTTATTGGTTTTGCTGCAACAATTTTCTGTTATCTTGGAGTAAATCTGTTCCTGTCTGGATTGCATAGCTACGGTGGGCGATGAATAAACTGTTACGGCAGGGGGGATTCTCAGCAGTCCCTTTTTATGAAATCTCTGAAACTTGAATACCCCGTTCTGTGAACGGGGATGTAAAGTTTTTCTGCCGAAGACAGGTTCAAGCTTTTTGGATTTGATCTTGTCAGTGAATCCGCAGGATTTACTGTGCCTTTAATTCTTTTGATGCCCCGCCTTGTAGGCGGGGTAATTCACGGTTGCTCATAGTCAGCCTCTTCTCATACATTCGCTAATAAGCCGGTACAGCAGACGCGAAGCGACAAGAGTGCCGGGGATGCCCCTACTTCTTGGGATTTACGGTGTGAGGTGCGGGAAAAGCTTGTTGCTTTTCTCAAGGATACCTATCTGGAGAGCTTGCCGAGAACAAGTGAAGTGTTCTATCCCCAAGAGACATTCCCACCTCAAACGGCTGCATGAGGATATTGAGCTTATATTCGAAAACAGCGGGTTAAGCCGCGAGGAAAGCATTAAACGTACTGCCGTTTGACCAGCGGAGGTGACGCTTTTGACATGAATGCCGCCATCCGTGCTGTCATGCTGACCGGCCTCACCAAAGGGTGAATACTTCTTGCAAGACCCAAATCCCACTTGTTTCGATTTGTATGCCCTGTCATATATGGCGTTTATTTATATGGCTTGAAGGGTGCTGCTGACGGAAATTCAGTCGACTATAACAAATTGATGCTATTTTATTAGCTTTATCAGTATGTTATACATGCGCGTATCATAAGGTTTTGTGGCGCATAAGTTGCTTAATGAAGTTCAGACTTATAGATGGAATCAAACGTAAAGGGAGAAAACACAAATGAGCCACGACAAAGACCAGCACAAGCCAAAAGCACCATGCGCAGATACCGACAAATCAAAAGGTTCTTGTACTGACAACGACAAATCACCGTGCAAAGAACAACCAAAAGTCCATGCTTCTGGCGCAGATCAGCACAAAAAGTAAAAACACCTGAATATGAACCACTGAAAGCCTCCCGCATCATTTGGAGGCTTTCAGTGTTAACTGTCTAAAAGGCCGATAATATGTCAGGATCGCATTCTCATGCTGAAACTATCTCCAGCCAGCAATTATGGTTAGTAACCGTTCTTACTTTCGTTTTTTGCATTGGTGAAGCTGCTATAGGCTACTATTCCAACAGCTTGGCGTTAATGGCAGACGCGGGGCATAATTTTGCAGATTCGTTGGCGTTAGCACTTTCAGCGTTTGCCATATGGATGGCAACAAAGCCCGCTGACAGTAAACGGACTTTTGGATATCATCGAGTAGGAATTCTTGCCGCCCTTGTAAATGCTGCAGGTTTAGTGGTAATGGCTGGGATTATTTTTTGGGAAGCCTTGCAACGACTATCTAAGCCAATGTCTGTGCATAGCACACCAATGATATGGACGGCAATTATCGCTATCATTTTGAATTC
>CAIYZD010000160.1 GCA_903930585.1 uncultured Geobacteraceae bacterium
AAAAAATGGTAAGCCCCCGGTTTTGCCCTGATCCTTACCCATAACCTGGGTTGCTGGACACCGGTGTGATATGTGGATGTGTTTTGACGAAAGGGAGCATGAATTGGTACATGGCAGTGAGATCGTCTAGTCTTTGTAGTCCTAGCCAGAGAGACTTGGTGCCAGGGTTGCCGTCGCATGTTCGGCCTAAGAATCCGCCAAGCTGGGCAGTCATGCGCATTGCTTCCCGTAGAGTTGGAGGTTTATCTGATACGGGCAGATTCCGTGTCCAATAGACCAGGAGCGCTTGCCATTCGTGATCATCAAAGAACACGGTGCAGGGGACATCAGGGGTATCTCGGCCAAGCTTTGCTAGATGGTAGACTCTCCATGCCACGATCATATCGATTGCAAGACAGGCTTCTATACGATCGGCTGTTCCCAGTTGACGCTCTTCGATCTTGCAACCACTTTTAAGGGTGCGATGATACACCTCGATCCCCCAACGGCTGGTATACCATCGGATCTTCTCTATAGCCTGTTCTGATGTGAGCACCTCACACGTGGTGATGAGCATCCACTCTATGGGGGTCCCTACTGCCATCGCATCGATTTCTCGTGCCAGAATCGCCCAAACAGTCAGCTCAGGTTTCTTGGATTTACCTTGGGGAGGTTTCAGTATCACCTGGGCAAGCCGTATGGCCAATGTCGTTTCCCGAGCAGCCTTGTTTCCACTGCGTGGCACGCGGATCCCAAGATTGGCGCAAATTCCCTGTGATGACACCTTGCTCCATAAATGCCCTTGTTCTTCGGCAAGAGCCCTGTTTTGTGTAGCCCTTATCAGAAGCTTTGGACCCAGAGGATCACCAAGGGCCATCTCAATGAGTTCGTAGATGTCAGCTTCCCGGTCTCCAATACTTACCAACATGGTGTTAGGGCAACTGTTCTGAGCTTTAGCAACCCTTTGAAAACTCTTGAGCCATTTGTAACTTTCCTTATGCTCGATGGACAGCTGATGTCGGAGCTTCTTTTTCCCAAATTGTTGAGGATCTCTTGCCCAACACTGTACATCGAGCAATCCTAACGGGACGCCCTCAACGGTGAAGGCCATGGTATCATGGACCCACAAGCCGAAAAAATTATCCGGCGAGTTACTGATGGGGCCGAGATCCTGGGTTGCCGGATGCGTGGTATAATTGAGGCTCGTGGTATCTTGGACGGCCAGCACGACCGATTCCCCGGTAATACGTTTCAGGGTGGTTTGGTAGTGCGGCGCAAGAATCTTTTCCATGGTAGTTTCCGGATGGGCAAAGAACCGATATGCGGCTTTGGTTTTCGCTCGGGTCTGACACGTTTGGGGAATGCTGGCTTGTGGTCGAGCATAACGGTCTTGGAGGATAGTAACAAGCCTTTTTGTCAACCGACAATCCTCCAAGTCAGCTCCACCGACTTCATCCTCTGCCCAGTCCCTTGGCCGATCTTGTCCATCTCTGACAGGAACTGGCCTTATGAAGGGTGTCCCTGAGTGAGGCAAGGCGCAAAGAATATGATGGGGATGCCGGGTAAGCGGAAACACATAGATATCTTTGACGGGAATGTGTTGAGTATGAAGACGGTCCATGCGGCCTCGCCCCTGGGTAGATCCTACATGAAGCCAATTGGCGGCTTGATAGCATGTTCCTGCAAACCTTTGCTTCTCCACATAGGTTTCTATCAAAACTGGCTCTATTCTGTACCGTGAATGCCAATCCTCTCGGATACGGTGTGCACAACGGGAAAGTATGTGCGAACCCAGATTAGGGACCTTGGGGACAAGGAGAAACCGACTGTTGCAAATGATCTTGGATAGGTTTCTCCGACGAGCTTCATTCGTCCATCCAATCCACTGGTCTCTAGCTTTCACGTGCCAAGCAGCGGCACTGAATGCCAGACCGCCAATCCATCCATAAGCGCCAGATTTGATGAGATACCTGATCTGCGCTCCACAC
>CAIYZD010000161.1 GCA_903930585.1 uncultured Geobacteraceae bacterium
CGTCTGACGGCAGCCGACGCACTGGATCATTACCATGCTCTGTGCGGAAGCAACTTTGTCGTCGCGCCGCACGATGTGGTCTTCCAGTTCCAGAGACGTGAGGACTTTGTCGTCAGTCCCGTACAAGTATTCAACCGGTTTGTATTCTTCGGCGCCGGTGGCGATGATGGCCGCACCGTGTTTGATGATTTTCGTCTGGCCTTCGGTTTTCACCGTGGTGGTGAAGTTGCCGACGTAGCCGGAGGCGTCGCTGATGGCAGCGTTAAGATATACATGGATCGACGGGTGACGGTATACTTTGCGGACGAGTTCTTTCAAGTGCGGTTGGACGTCGAAGCCGTCAATGGTGTAGTGGATCCTCCGTGCCATGCCGCCAAGGTCGTTGTCTTTTTCGAGAAGGTAGACTTCAAAGCCGATGTTGGCCATGCTAAGGGCGCTGGTCATGCCGGCGAGGCCGCCGCCGATCACCAGTACCACGGGATTGACCGGCAACTGGAATTCCTGCAGCGGTTCAAGGTGGGCGGCGCGCGCAACCGACATCCGGATGATGTCTTTGGCTTTTACCGTGGCTCCTTCTTTATCTTTGGAGTGGACCCAGGAGCAGTGTTCCCGGATGTTCGCGAATTCAAAGAAGTACTGGTTGAGCCCGGCTTCGCGGCAGGTGTCCCGGAAGAGCGGTTCGTGGGTTCGCGGCGTGCAGGCCGCCAGCACCACGCGATTAAGGTTGTGTTTCACGATGGCGTCCGCTATCAACTGGGCGTTTTCCGTGGAGCAGGCGAAAAGGTTCTCTTCGGAGTAGACAACGCCTGGCAGGTCACGGGCATAGTCGGCTACCGAGGGGGTATCGACGACACGGCCGATGTTGGCGCCACAGAGGCAGGTGACTACGCCGATCCGGATATCTTCTTCCGAGACGTCTTTTTCGATCGGGTATTCACGCTCACGGGACAGGTCACCACGACGATAGGAGAGCAGTTCGCTGCAGAGGGCATTGGCGCCGCTGGCCGCTACGACCGATTCAGGGATGTCGACCGGGCCGATGAAGGCGCCGCTGACATAGATGCCGGGACGGCTGGTTTCTATGGCGTTGGCCGGATTGGTTTTGCAGAAGCCGTGGCTGTTTAGTTCGATATCGAATTTGGCGGCCAGTTTCTGAACGTCGGCCGGGGGATTCAGGCCAACGGAGAGGACTACCATGTCGAATTCTTCTTCCTTTACACCATCGTCAGTTGTCGAGTAACGGATGGTGACATTTTTGCTGTCCGGGAGTTCCTTGCCGATTGAGACGTAGCTCCGTATGAAGCGGACGTCCGGAAGGTTTTCGGCGCGCTGGTAGAAGCGCTCAAAGTCTTTGCCAAAAGCGCGGATGTCGTTGTGGAATATCGTGGCTTCCATTCCGGCGTCGTGATCTTTGGTCAAGATTACCTGTTTCTGTGTGTAGGCGCAGCAGACGGCCGAGCAGTAGCTATTGCCGCCGGGGATTACCTGACGCGAGCCGACGCATTGGATCCAGGCGATCTTTCCCGGGTGTTTTTTGTCGGACGGACGTCTGATCGTACCTTCATACGGACCGGTAGAGCAGAGGATTCGTTCGTAGTCAAGGCTGGTTACCACGTTTTCCATGATACCGTAGCCAAAGTCGTTCCGGAGTTTGGGGTCAAACGTTTCAAAGCCGGGAGAGAGGACAATGGCGCCGACCTCAATGTCAACCAGTTCTTCTTCCTGGTGCAGGTCGATGGCGCCCGGTTTGCACACGCCTTCGCAGATGGCACAGGAGCCTTCTTTCAAGTAGAGGCAGGTCTGCGGGTCGATATAGGGGATCAGCGGCAGCGCCTGCGAGAAGTAGATGTGGATTGCTTTGTTCGTGGACAGTTCCTGGTTGTATTTGTCGGGGACTTTGACCGGGCAGTACTCCGCACAGATATTGCACCCGGTGCATTTGCTCTCGACGACGTAGCGCGGCTTCCTCACCAGGGTTACCTTGAAGTTGCCCGGTTTACCTTTGACTGTGTCAACTTCCGTGTAAGTCAGGATGGTGATATTGGGATGCCGGCTGCATTCGTTGAACTTGGGCGACTCAATGCACATGGAGCAGTCATTGGACGGGAAGGTTTTGTCCAGCTGCGACATCTTGCCGCCAATGGCTGGGGATTTGTCGATCAGATAGACTTTGAAACCGGAATTGGCAAGATCCAGGGATGCCTGAATTCCGCTGATCCCGCCACCGACTACCAGTACGTCTATAAGGTTTTTCTGGGCTATTTCATTTTCCACTGTGCGCGTCCTTTTAGGGTGTCTTAGGTTACATAGACCAGACAAGCCGGAACCAAAATCTTTGTTTCACGCAACGACGCTACGAAAAGGCTTTTAATAAATATGCAGCTTGGTATTAAACATTGTGTCGTCGCGTGAGTATTGCCTTTCTGAATATAGTAGCAAGAAACTATATCATTTCCTGGATGAGCTCCGTGATGTCCTTTATTTCGAGGCTTTCAGGATCTTCCAGGGCCAGCCTGCTGTCTTCAAAGTTGGTTATGCAGTAGGGACAGGAGGTGACCAGCGTTGTGGCCTCGGCGCTGAGTGCCTGTTCCAGCCGGAGGTCGGCGAAGCGTTCGCCTTTTGGAGTTTCCACCCAGATCCGGCCGCCGCCACCGCCGCAGCAGAGGCTGTTTTCACGGGTGTCGGGCATTTCGACCAGTTCAAGGCCCGGGATGCTCTTCAATACGGCGCGCGGTTCATCGAAGATACCGTTATGCCGCCCCGCGTAGCAGGGGTCGTGGTAGGTTACTTTTTTCGCGTATTCCTTGGTGAGTTTCAGACGCCCGTCGTTGATCAGTTCATTCAGGTATTGCGAGATGTGGACGACTTCAAAGTTCACCATGAATTCAGGGTATTCGTTTTTGAAGGTGTGGTAGCTGTGTGGTGACGATACCAGTATTTTCTTCACGCCGGCGTCGATGAAGGCTCGGATATTGTCTTTGGCCAGACGTTTGAACAGCTCTTCGTTGCCGGTCTTGCGGATGCTTTCACCGCAGCAGCTCTCTTTCGAACCGAGAATTCCGAATTTTACCCCGGCTTTGGTGAGGATGGCGGCCGTGGCTGCGGCTACTTTCTTCAGTCTCGGGGCGTAGCTCAGGTAACAGCAGGAGAAGTACAATACTTCCATGCCTTCGGTGAACGGTTTTACCCCAAGCCCTTCCGCCCAGTCGGCTCGTTTCTTACGGTCATCGTTGAAAGGGTTGCCTTCGCCCATGAGACCGACGCTTACCGTACGCAGCGGCGCGATCGGGCCGGGGAACACTTCGTTTTCTGTGGCAATCCTGCGCAGGGCAACCCCGGATTCGATCTGTTTCACTCCACGGGGGCAGTACTGGGGGCACTTGCCACAGGTGGTACAACGCCACAAATCTTCACTTTCTATGTCAGTTAATCCGAATGTAGCTTCTCGGATCAGCTTGCGCATGCTGAAGGTCCTCACCCTGTTCCAGGGGCAGACCGTATCGCACTTTCCGCATTGATAGCAAAATTTGAAGGCGTCTCCACCACTCTCTTTTATGACCTCAATTATCTCTTTGAAGGGGGTGACAGTTTCCACGTTTGTATCCTTTTATTTGGACTTAATTTCAGCCCTTCTTTGACAATCGGGCAACGGTATCCAGAACCTTCTGCATGCCATGTCTATCCGCCAATGCCTGCAAACCGATCTCCATCTCGCCAAGCTGCGGTTCTTCTTCCCGCTCTTCTTCCCGTTCTTCATATGTCAGGGCTTTCGCAAGACACCACGAAACACACAGAGGCTCTTCTTCGCCATCACACATATCGCATTTCAGGGGCAGACCGGAATCAGGCTCTTTGAACAGGTCTCTGGCCGGGCAGGAAGCCCTGCAGGTATCGCATTCGTTATATTCTTTTCCCTCAATCACATACTTGTTTCTACCCGAACATTCTGCCGGAGTATACTCGCCGGCGTACACGGGTAAATATATGTCTTTCAACGGATCACGAATCAGCCGAATCCTGGATCTTTCCGGATTATTGCTGCTATATTTCGGGCTGGCGTGAACTGCTGAGCAGATAAGCTCACAGGCACGGCAACCATTGCATTTATCCACATCGATCTTGATTACCCTGACTTTCTTCTTTACCTTACTCATAGCTCAAGATCCCTCTCTGTTCTAAGTCTTTACTGACGTAATCCATACCCAATTCATGCAACGATTCTTTCGTAGGAATACCCTGCTCATTCCACCCCTTGAATTTGTAGTACGCATTCAGTAGCTGTTCTTCGAGTTCGGGAAATCTTTTCCTCCAATGGTCTTCAGGCGGCTTTTCATCAGCTCTTGTCAAACCTCTTCTGATATTGAAGGCTCTAATCAAGTTACGGTTTCTCTTGTATACTATCGCCAGTTCATCTTCATTCATATCGATCCCGGTTGCTGCCGAGATAAACTTGGGGTAGTTGTGAATATGATATGGTGGCTTGAGGGGAAACGACGACAGGCCTGCGCACATCCCGAGGGCATCGTCAATATAGTGCATCTTCTCCTGCCAGTCAACAATGTCAACGGACATGTCAACGGTCGGATAGTACGGATTTGAATGATCTCCGCGTATTTCCCAGTCCAACAGATACTGCTTGAATTTTTCATCGGGAACGTGCACCCAATCTTTCACAAAATCTTCTCTTTCCTCCATGGTGGGGAACGGCGCCTGCGGGAACTGTCCTTCAATCTGGGTAATGTTTACCTTCTCGCCGGTACAATACATGAGGAAATAAATGGGGTTAAGCATGCCAAGCTTAAGAGGCAACTGCTCATGCTTCTTAATGTTATTATGAGCATACGCTTCCGCACCGTTGCCGATTTCCAGGGCGGCCCAGTGAGTGCCGTTTGCCAGGATATTGCCTATCCCTTCGCGCCGAACTATTCTGTCAAGCAACCAATAAAACTTACCCTCGTTATCGGCCGGACATCCCTCGAACTCCTTTTCGGTTAAAATGCCGGCTTCACGAAGCTCAAAAGCAAATGCCATGATTTGAGGCGTCGAGAAACCGTCCACCCCATACTCTGTTGCGCGCTGCGCGATTCTAAAACCAAAATCCAGGTCATCTACAAAGGCTGCCATATTATAGGTAAGCTTTGTGAAACATTTCATCATGTAGGTGGACATTCCCGGCAGGGAGATTATCGCTCCGCATTTCATCGGGCAGTTATAGCAACTGATCAACCGGGTCCGCGCACCTTCCTGAGTCTCTTTCCACTTCTCTTCAACTTCCTGTGTCCAGAATTCCTTCCGGCGAGTACGAGAGTTTCCCCAAGAGAAGTTTTCGGTGTGCCACTTCTCATCAGTATGGAGCATTTCCTGTGGCGACCCAAGCCCGGCCAATATCGGCATAACGCCCGGAACCGGCTTTTCTTCCCGGTCACTTATGTATTTCAACACGTCGTTACAAAGCTTCATGTATTCTAAAGGGTTAGCAATATTAACGTCCTTTGTTCCCCGAACGGCTATCGCCTTTAACCCCTTGTCACCCATTACGGCGCCTATTCCCAGGCGACTCGCGCTTGACCTTCCCTGTTCGATGGAGGCGGTAAAGACCCTGTTTTCACCAGCCAAGCCGATAGCAGCCACCTGGATATTCGGATCTTTCAATTCCTTCCTGATGAGGTCCTGAGTCTCAACCGCACCCTTGCCCTGCAAATGAGAGGCATCACGTATCTCAACCTTGTCATTATGTATGTACAAGTAAATAAGATCGGGGGATTTACCGCGAAAGATAATTTTGTCATAACCGGCATATTTCAATTCCGGCGCCCAAAAGCCCCCCATCATTGAGTACGCCATCAACTTCGTTTGAGGAGAAACAGTAGAAATAATGGTCCGGTTACAGCCGGGAGCAGGCGTACCGACGAGAAGACCGGCACCGAATATAAGTAGATTCTCTGGTGAAAAAGCATCTACTTCGGGAGCGACCCGATCCCACAGTATTTTGGCATTAGTCCCGAGCCCACCGAGATAAAGCTCGGTATCCCGCGGATCAGTCGCCACCCGTTCAATGTTCCCTGTCGACAAATTAATTTCCAGATTGAATCCAGCTTCCGCATATCTCATGTTCTTGCCCCTTTAACAAATCGCTTCCAGAACACCCAACTGTAAAATAAAAAAACTCATTTTTTAGAGCACAATTTCAAATACATATATGCATTGTAGTACCTTTTTACCGATTTATTGTCAAGGAAAAAATACCCGCACACAATGTAGTATTTAAGTACCATTATACCGATTTATTGTCAAGAAAAAAAAGTATGCGTATAAAAAAAATTCACAACAAATCGGCCCGGTGACCACAAAAATGTCAAAAGGGGTTTGTGAAGAAACAGCAAATGTGTTGGACTCAAAGCGGTGCACACTTGCTGCTACAAAGATTCCCGACAATTCGAATCAGAGTCCCAAATCTCCGGGTTTCCTGCCGGCATCCGGAAAGAACAGTGGAGCGCCGAATTTATCCACACCGAAGCGCTCAATGACCTGCTGGGTCTTTTTCGCTACCATGAAATCGGCGAACGACTTTCCCCCTTGGGTGTTGATCTTGGGCCACTTGACCGAATTGAGCTCGATGACATGGTAAATGTTGAGCAGTTTGCTGTCGCCTTCCAGCAGAATTACGAGTCCGAGCCCCTTTTTCAGTGACAGGTAGGTTGCACGATCAGTAATGGTGTACCCCTTCTTCTCGGCCGTTACATTTAATGTTTCCCCCATTCCGAGACCGGTTTGCTGGTACCACTTCTGTCCCTCCGGGATAATGTCAACTCCTTTCCAAAGCCCTTTCTCCTTGGCATGGGTTCCGGAGTTGTCACCGCGGGAAATAAAAATGGCTCCGGATTGGGCGATACGTTTCAAGGCCTCGGATGGCTTGGCCCCCTTGATCTTTGCCGGGTCGGCGGCTGGTCCGACGATGATGAAGTCATTGTGCATCACCAGACGACGGGAAATACCGTACCCTTCGGCCATGAATTTCTTCTCGGCATCGGGTGAGTGTACCAGAAGAACATCCGCCTCACCCTTTTCCCCCATCTTCATGGCCAGACCGGATCCGACTGAAATGGTCTTGACCTGATAACCGCTCTCTTTTTCGAACAGCGGAACCAGTACATCCAGAAGCCCCGAATCCTGAGTGCTGGTGGTGGTGGCCAGAATAACCGTTTTCGAGGCCGCCAGGGAAGCCGTTCCGCACATGAGGAGTGCGAGTGTCGCTGCGAGTGTTGTAATACGGGTCAGAATCTGTCTTGTGATCATGTAGCCTCCTCAACTTGATTGATGGTAGTTACCTTTCCGGATAACTTATTCCTTGCGTCGATGAAACAGTTCATTTCAACGCTGTTGCAGTGCCTTCCATTCTTGTGAATCAGGAAAAAAGAGGGGTGCTCCAAAGCGCTCCCTGCCAAATTCAGAAACAATTTTCTGCCCCTTGGTTGGCGAGGACAACCAGTTCACAAACAGTGCAACATCCTCTTGGTTCACCTGCGGAAACCTCTTATGGTTGACCGGAATCAGCGAAATTCGATTCAACATCACTTCATCTCCTTCAACAAGTATCTCCAGCTTGATATCCCTTTGAATTGAAAGATAGGTAGCCCGATCAATCAGAGTATAGGCGCCCGAAGCACTGGTGAAACGGAGTGTCGGGACGTTCCCTTCACTCCCCTTTTCGTATTTTTTGTACCATATACCTGATGGCTTCAGCCCGGCTTTGCCCCACAACTCAATTTCCGCCACGTGGGTTCCTGAGTTATCACCACGGGTGACAAAGAGCGCCGATTTTTCCGCGATCTTCCTGAGTGCTGCGGTGGCTGACTTCATGCCGCGAACTCCTGCCGGATCAATGGACGGCCCGACGATAACAAAGTCGTTGTACATGAAAGGTATCCTCTTCGTACCGAATCCGGCATCGACAAACTTTTCCTCCAGTGAGCGGGCATGCACCATCACCAGATCGATGTTGCCCTTTTCAGCAGCTTTCAAGGCCTCACCGGTGCCCGCCCCGACATGCCGAACCCGAATGCCGGTCTCTTTTTCAAACCCTTCTTCAAGTGCCGTTACAATCCCTGCGTCGATCGGGCCAATTGTGCTGCCCAGCAGGATAAATCCTTTTTCAGCGTGCGCTGTGGTTGTCAAAATACAAAACAGCATTAAAGCAGTCATACAGAAACCGGAAACTCGTTTCATACATTCTCCATTTCATGCGGCTGTGTCATATCCGCAAATATCTCGACCTTGGTGATGGTTGACATTTTTTTAATTTGGCTGACCCCGAATCTGCACGCCTCGAAAGCTTCTTCGCTGCTTGGTGAACTCGCCGCGACCAACGAGATTATATCACCAACATCCAGGCGGCCGGTCCGCCGGATCAACAGGACATCCTCCAGCTTCCAGCGTCGTTCAAGTTCCCTGGCAATGCCCTCCAACTCCGCAATGGAATCCTTCTGAGCTCCGTATTCGATAGAAACAGTTGATTTACCTGAACCTGCCTGTTTTTTGACTACTGCATAGTGAAACAGTACGGAACCGGAGAAGGCCGAGCAAATGGAATTGTAGACACATGCAGGATCGATGGGGGTTTCAATAATTTTGACCATATAACAACTCCCTTTTGAAATAAAAAAGCCCCTTCTCTTTATAGAAAAGGGGCGCGGACGAACTGCCGTTGATGGTTCGTCAAGCACTGAATCCCCTTTTCAAAGGAGGGCGGCGCTGTTTCCGGCGATACCCACAGGTTATATGCCATGAGGATTTTTCCCTGGTAGGCATAGCAACTCGGAGACTGGTAAATGTGGCAGCACTATAACGAGGAGTGTCCCCGCTGGCAAGACAAAAAATTCCGAGCTGAACCAGATGTGCCAGGCAACTTTATTCGAGTTGCCTGGCATAGTGGATTATCATTTCGAGTGGATACGGTACGTATCAGTAAAAACCGGCTTTGGAATCGGTCAGGCGTATAAATATATTTTTTCAACTGGGTGTAGTGCTCAAGTATCACTTTATGGGTTTCACGCCCAATATCGCTGCGGCTGCAAAAATAATGGGAATAAGCAGAAACACGCTCTACAGTCTACGTAGCCATTTAAGTGATAATCTTTAATGCAGCGTTCTGTTTGGCGGATTGTTGCGTTTAACTTGTGTTGAAAATATCTACACATGTAGATGACTTGGGGAAGTACTCTACAATGGGCAATTACTAAAGAAAGTTGAGCAAGCATGACTTTGACAGGCGGCAGTATTACCGCAGACACTGAAATACACCGGTATTCCATAGGCATGAACCGCAGGGAACATTTCTGATGTGGCAGTCCTGCTCGAATTCTTCTGCCTGTACGTAGTCACAAGGTGCAACGCCACAGCTGGCACAAAACGGATAATCGTAGGCAAGCACCTCCTGGCGAAACGAGCTGAATTCCGTGTTATTCCAGATCTGCAGAAGATCCTGATCGGCCAGATTGCCGAATGTTTTGGTCTTTACGGTCTGATTCCAGCCGTTTGCAAAGCAATCGTAATGATGCCACAGAAAATAACAGGGTGATACGTCTCCACTCCACGATACAAAGGCGCTTCCTTCCTCAACAAAACTACATTTTCGCTGTTCCGTGAGAGCCAACTCGGGCAACCGCAGTTCCAATCCCATCTTGTTGGCCATATCAGTAGCCTCGCCGAAAATATCCGTTATCTCATCAAGCCTTTGGTGCTCTACCTGAAGGAGTTTTTTCAGATCGAGCGTGATACTTTGCTTCTCAGCATCGGCTTTCATCGCTTCAACAGCAGCAACAATGGCCCGATCTTTCAGTGTACGTATGTACTTAAAGCGTACTTCAGAGTATCGCTGAATATCAATGTCGGACCTGAGTGCTTTTATGAGCCAGGAATTATAGAGCGTAAGAGCTTTGTCAGAAACATTACAGTACACAGCTTCGCCGGCATGCCGCTCGTCATAGGGAAGTAAGTGGGTGACTATGGCAAAACTGACCCCGCGGCTGGCCGCCCATTCCAGTGTTTCCGGAAGACCTTTGATATTGTTTTTCATGGCAACAAATTCGATTCCAACCTTTACGTCAGGTCGATGACAGAGTTTCTTGGCGTTATTCAGGGCAGACAAGGCCGTGTCTACCGCATTCACTTCACCTCCCTCACGCATATTTTTGAACTGATCGGGAGATATGGCATCAATAGAAATGCAGACCTTGTCCAGTCCGGCATCAACCAGTGACTTTGCGCGAGGGGGTGACATCAACAGGCCATTCGACTGGAAACCGATCCATGCAGATGGCGGCATACAGTGCTTTGCCCTGCGTATGAACGATTCAAGGTGGTGATGTAAGAGCGGCTCACCGACTCCGTTGAGTACGAGACTTTCTATGTGCGGAAATGCTGCCTCAAGTCGCTCGAACAGCTCAGGAGAAAAATCGCCTTCCTTGATCTCGCTGCCCCGGTTTTGTTTGACACACATAAAGCAGTTGAGGTTGCAACGGGTTGTTGTTTCTACAAATAATTTGGTGGGAAAACCACGCACAGAAGTCTTGATAGAGTTTGCTTCAATAGTACTGTCTTCGAGTAGAACTTTTCTCACCATACGGTCACATGATGTCCATTGAACACTGTTTTTTCCGGGCAGGGTCACCCCCCCCTGCGGGGGGGCAAATTTTAAAGTCACGTCTTATGGGCGCAGATTCTGTACCAGTAAGATTCATGAAGCATGCCAATATTTAAAAGGTCGAAATCAGAAATGCGTTTCTAACTCACTAAAACGGAAACAGTCTCTTGCCCAACTGAATGGTGATCCACTTTACTTCGGTCATCTCTTCCATGGAGTAATGGCCGCCTTCACGACCTATACCACTATCCTTGATTCCACCAAAAGGTACATGGGGTTCGTCGAGTATGGTGCAGTCATTTATGTGCACCATACCGGCTTCCAGTCGCAGGGAGAGATCAAATGCCTTCTGCAGATCGTTCGTGATAATTGCGGAGGAGAGTCCAAAGGATGAATTATTGGCAATGGCCAACGCTTCTTCACTGTCAGCGGCTTTGATGACGCAGGCTACCGGGCCGAAACTCTCTTCATCAAAAATCCGCATTTTTGTGGTTATATCCGCGACGATGGTCGGCTGAAAGAAGCCTCCCTCATAGGTTCCGCCGCACAGTAAACGGGCGCCGTCTGATACTGCTTCATCTACCTGACCCTTGATAAACGGGCATTGTTTGCTTTCAACCAGCGGGCCGATAACCGTATCGTGCTGGTGTGGGTCTCCTACTTTAAGCGTCTTAACCTTCGCAGCAAGTTTTTCGCAGAAGCGGTCATAAATATCCGCTTCCACAATCATGCGCGAGTTAACCATGCAAACCTGTCCCTGATGCATGAATAATCCGAAGACGGCTGCATCAACGGCATAATCCAGGTCCGCATCCTTGAGAACAATTAGCGGGCTTTTCCCGCCCATTTCCAGGGTGATCTTTTTCTGATAACGTCCTGCAACCTCAGCCAGCTGTTTGCCCACTTCCGTCGATCCGGTAAAGGTGACCATGCGGATGCGCGGATCTACAACCAGCTTGTCCCCAAGGATACTCCCTTTGACCGGTATAACATTCAGGACACCAGGCGGCAGACCGGCCGCTTCAAAAAGTTCAGCGATCTTGAGGCCTATGACCGGTGTCGGCGAAGCAGGTTTAAGGACGAATGTGTTTCCGGCCGCCAGGGCCAGGCAGACCTTCTTCATGGCAAGAATGAATGGGAAGTTGAAGGGTGAAATACCTGCAATGACCCCCAAAGGGCGCCGAACCGTCATGGAAAATACACCGGGGGCATCGGATGGTATGGTCTCCCCAAAAATACGCCGGCATTCACCGGCGGCACTGCGCAGTAAGTTGACCACATAGGTAGATTCGAACATCGCTTTGCCGAATGTGCCGCCACCTTCATCGATCAGTACGTCGGCAAATTCCGGAATACGCTCTTCAAGTATTGCAGCAGCCTTTATCAGAATACCTTCTCGAAACGCTGGCGGAGTGCTTCCCCATGCATCCTTGGCGGCATATGCTGAAGCAATGGCAGCTTCGATATCTTCAGTACTCGCTTGGTGAACTCTGGCATAGATGTCACCGGTGGCCGGATTGAAATCGTCCGCCAAGGTGCCGGTTGATGAAGGAACCCATTTCCCATTAATAAACAGCTTGTATTCTTGAATACCCATTTTAAACGCTCCTTTGTTAAGTGATTAATTTTGATTGCCGCCTTTTTTGATGTCTCCATTTTCAATAATGATGCAACCTCCTTTCCAACCTGAAATATGGTTACTGTAGTTTCCTGCCAGAAAGTCTCATAAAAAAGGGGCCTTTCCTGGATGGAAAGGCCCCTTGACGTCAGCAGATAATATCCGTGTCGTTGGGTCTCCTTTGCAAAACAGGGGGCAACGCCGTTTCCAGCGGAACCCATAGGCCGAGCGCCATAAGGTGATCCTGTTAGGCGGTTCGGCTCGGAGAGTGTTATTCGGATGTTTTCATTCTTGGTTGCAACATGCTTCCTCGCAAAATGATAAAAGGGGCCTCCCTGGATAGAAAGACCCCTTTGCGCCAAAGATTAAAATCCATGTCGTTGGGTCTCCTTTGCAAAACAGGGGGCAACGCCGTTTCCAGCGAAACCCATAGGCCGAATGCCATAAGGTAATCCTTTTAGGCGGTTCGGCTCGGAGAGTGTTAAATATTAACAACCATAGTAAATTGTGGCAAACAAGTACTACAATGCTGTTTAGCTGTCAATTATTTATTGATTTATTAATTTATCTCATTGACAAATAATTTGGTATTATGGTATTGATTTACCACTTTAATAACATAATGAACAATCTCCGAGCCAAAATGCCTAAAAGGGTCACCTCACGGCGTTCGGCCTATGGGTTCCGCCGGAAACGGCGCGGCCTCCCTTTTGCAAAGGAGACCTAACGACACTGATTTTATCTGTGACGTCCAGGGACCTTTCCATTCGGGAGGGTCCCTTTGTTTTTTTGAATAAAACTGAATAATCAATCTCCGAGCCAAAATGCCTAAAGGGGTCACCTCACGGCGTTTGGCCTATGGGTTTCGCTGGAAACGGCGCGGCCTCCCTTTTGCAAAGGAGACCCAACGACACTGATTTTATCTGTGACGTCAAGGGGCCTTTCCATCCGGGAGGGTC
>CAIYZD010000162.1 GCA_903930585.1 uncultured Geobacteraceae bacterium
AGGCCAGTCACCATTATATTCCTGGTTTCCCCATTTTTGTTGCATCTTTGACGCCTTAAAGACACGCAACCCTCTATTTCCCCGAAGGCGGGAAGGTTCGGGTCACTTCGCCAAACGGCCCAAGATTGAGTCACAGGCGCATGCAATCGCATTGCGATCGATAAGGCGCGTTGCGACCTGCCGGCAGTGCCGGCGTAATGAGTTGTCGGTGGTCAACTCAACTAAGGCGCAGGCCACGGCTCGAGCGGTGTACCGTTTTGGCAAGATCTCTTGCGCCACACCAAGGCGCACCGCGCGACTTGAGTTGTCAAATTGGTCATATGCGCCTGGCCGGATAAGTTGGGGGACACCTGCCCGCAGCGCCTGACTTGTTGAGCCGATTCCGCCGTGATGGACAAAGGCGGCGAGCCTTGGCAGCAATGCACCATAGGGGGCATATTCGACATGAATAACGTTATTCGGCAGCGAAGCCGGAATTTGCTCCCGGAAATGCGATAGGAGAATGGCACGCAATCCTGCCGACTCACAAGCCTCGATTGAGGTCTTGAAAAACCCATGCGCCGTCGATGTGGCGGTTCCCGCTGAGAAGGCGACAGGGGGTGGGCCCGCCTTGATGAACTCATCCAGGATGTGCGACAATGGAACCTGATTACCATGATCATAAAGCGGAAAGTCCGCCCAAATTGCATGCTTTGGCCAGTCGGTTTGCGGCTCGGCGAACCAGTCCGGGAACATTCCGACCACACAGTCTGCCTCGTGAATCCAGGAAAGGAATATCCGCTCTAAGCGGGGCAGAGCAAGCTCGGTGCGCAAGTTATTGAGTGGCGTCGTGAAATTGGGGTCATAGAAAAACTTGTCCAGCATCCACCAGGCTAAACGCTTCGCCGGCCCAGGCGTCCGAGAGTCAATCCAGTGCGGCACAAGCCGGGCCGGACTGAGATTTGATCGAAAGATGGATGGAGCCAGATGAACAGTTGCACAAGGAATGCCATCGGTCTCGCGTAGTAAACGGGGGGCAAACAGAAGGGAATTGCCGATGGCGATCGTTTCACCCGGAAGGATCTTGGCTTTCATTGCGTGATAGTAAGCAGGGCAAATTTCAGCGAAGTGCTGTGCTACTCGTTTGAATGCCTTTGTGGGGTCACTTCCGGCCGTCTCACCAAACAGGGACGAGTATTTTTCGACCGTGCTCATCGGGACAAATGCGATCTGAGCATCTGTTGCATAACAGCCGAAAAACGGATTCGCATAAAGGATGACCTCGTGTCCGCGGGCTGCCAACTCTTGACCGAACGCTACAAACGGCAGCACATCACCGTGGCTTCCTGCTGTAGAAATTAGGACTCTCACGAGAAGTAGAAAGAGCTCAAACGGTTCCGAGCCGGAAAAGTGATGCCCAATTTGAGGTAAGAGGCGCGCGGTTGCGCGTACTGCTTGGGCGGCAATGCCTCGATGGAACGAAGAATAGCCCGCGTAATCGCCTCTCTTTTTTGAAGATCGGCCATTCTCTTTGGTGTGTCGATATTCAGAGCAAAGAAAACTGGACCGGTCGGCCACTCAACCCATCCGACCCACCAACCCACCCGCCCATCCCAGCCTGTCTTGGCTCTTAATATCCAGTCGCGCCCAGCCTCAACGATCATTATGTCTTTAACCAACCGCTGGTGTTCTACATGAAACGGAAGCTCATTTCTATAAAGGCCCCTCAGGAAAGAAATCTGCTCGCAAGCTGAAATTGCAAGATTACCATCAATCCAGTAGTCACCATGCTTGGTAGAGGGGTCGGCGTTTCCATAGTTTAGTTTTCTGAGATAGCCCCTTGCCCTGTCTTCGCCGATTTCTTTTGCGAACAGTTCATAGACCCAAACGGCAGAGTTGCGCATTGCTGATCGCAGGTCTTGGTCTTGATTGTGTGC
The DNA here is from genome assembly GCA_903930585.1 of uncultured Geobacteraceae bacterium. GTDB lineage: Bacteria > Desulfobacterota > Desulfuromonadia > Geobacterales > Pseudopelobacteraceae > JACRCG01. The sequence continues at coordinate 1,917 of CAIYZD010000162.1, forward strand.
CGTGAAGTCTCTTACTACTCCGTCCCATTTAAAAACTTGAAACTCATCGTGTACAGCCCCTGTATCCAGGGCAAAGAGTGTGTGGGGAATCTTGAATGTGGAAGCTGGTGAGTAACGTTTTTTAGCCCGACTTTCATCATAAACGGATGTAGATCGAGTGGTGGTACGCTCGTCTGCCACGACGATTGTCCCTTGAGCGTCGAACTCTCGGAAGATGTTTTCCCAATCAGAACGGTCTTGCAGCTTTTCTTGTGCATGGCTGAAAGAGACGAGTGAAAAAACTGAAAATAAAAGTGCGAGGATTTGGACTTTCACAAGTTCTCCTTTGACGCCCAATGAAAATAACATGGCCATTTA